>NZ_JBFAVI010000101.1:0-23694 GCF_040679695.1 Micromonospora sp. NPDC052213 | reverse complement strand
CCCGGCCCAGGTCGCCGGGCGGCGGAACCGGCATCCGGATCCGGGGTGAGTCCGGGCCGATGCCGGGTAAGCGGGCCGCCTCCGGCAGGCGGAAGCAGGGAGCGGCACGGCATGGACGAACAGCGCGGCACGGTGGTCATCGGCGCAGGACCGGCGGGGCTGACCGCGGCGTACGAACTGCTCCGGCGGGGCGCCCCGGTCCGGGTGTTCGAGTCCGACGACGTGGTGGGCGGGATCAGCCGCACCGTCGAACGGGACGGGTGGCGCTTCGACATCGGCGGGCACCGGTTCTTCACCAAGGTCGCCCGGGTCGAGGAGTTCTGGCACGAGATCCTGCCCGACGAGGACTTCCTGCTGCGGCCCCGGATGAGCCGGATCTACTACCGGGGCGCATTGTTCGACTACCCGCTGAACGCCGCGAACGCCCTGCGCAACCTGGGCGTCCGGGAGGCGGCGCTGTGCATGGGCTCGTACGCCCGCGCCCGGCTGCGCCCGCCGAAGGACCAGTCGCACTTCGAGGGCTGGGTCTCGGCCCGGTTCGGTTGGCGGCTGTACTCGATGTTCTTCAAGACGTACACCGAGAAGGTCTGGGGGATGCCGGCCGACCGGTTGCAGGCCGACTGGGCCGCGCAGCGGATCAAGAACCTGTCGCTGGCCAAGGCGGTGCGCAACGCCGTGCTGCCCCGGCGCAACCGCAAGGACGTGACCAGCCTGATCGAGGAGTTCCAGTATCCGAAGCTCGGCCCCGGGATGATGTGGGAACGCTGCGCCGAGGAGGTCCGCCGGCGCGGCGGCCGGGTCGAGACCGGCAGCTGGGTGACCGCCGTGCACCGCGACCCGACGCACCACCGGGCGGTGGCGGTCACCGTCAACGGCGTGGGCGGGCAGCGGACCGAGCCGGCGGAGCACGTCGTCTCCTCGATGCCGATCTCGGAACTGGTGGCCGCGCTGCGCCCGGCCGCCCCGCCGGAGGTGCTGGCCGCCGCGGCCGACCTGCGGTACCGGGACTTCCTGACCGTCGCGCTCGTGGTGCCCGAGGAGTTCTCGTTCCCGGACAACTGGATCTACGTGCACGACCCGGCGGTCAAGGTCGGCCGGATCCAGAACTTCGGGTCGTGGTCGCCGTACCTGGTCAAGGACGGCCGCACCTGCCTGGGGCTGGAGTACTTCGTCTTCGAGGACGACGAGACCTGGCGTACGCCGGACGCCGAGCTGGTCGCCGCCGCGACGGCCGAGCTGGAGCGGCTCGGCCTGGTCCGGCCGGGCGTCGTCGAGGCCGGGTACGTGGTGCGGATGCCGAAGGCATACCCGGTCTACGACGAGCGCTACCAGCGCAACGTGGGCGTGATCCGGGACTGGCTGGCGCGGGAGGTGCCGAACGTGCACCCGGTCGGCCGCAACGGCATGCACCGCTACAACAACCAGGACCACTCGATGCTCACGGCGATGCTGACCGCCGAGAACATCGCCTGCGGGACCCGCCACGACGTCTGGTCGGTCAACGTGGAGCAGGACTACCACGAGGAGTCGACGCGCGACCGAGACGGCCGCGGGGGCACCGGCCGGGACGCCCCCGTCATGCCGGCCCGGCCCGTCGCCCCGGCCGGCACCACGCTCGACGGCGCCCCCCGGCCCGAACGGCCGACGCAGGTACGCCTCGGCTGAGCCGCCCGCCGCACGGCCGAGGCTGGGCGCGCACGGGCCGGGACGGCGGCGGGTCGACGGGACAGCCGGGCGGCGACCGCCGTACCGGCCCGGTCCGGCGGCGCGGCCGGTGAGCAGGCCCGGCCCCACGCAGCGGACGTTCACCGCCCGGCGACGTGGCCGGCTGCCTCCGGGCGTCCCTCGGCCCCGGCCGGCGCACGGTGGCGATGCCGAGCCGGGGCATCGCCGCGCCCGCCGACCCGCGGCGGCACGCCCTCCTGGCCGACCTGCTCCGCCGCGACCTCGCTGACCTCGCCCGGAGCTGACGCGGTCGCCGCGTGACGCTCCGCCCGCCCGACGGCGGCAGCGGTTCGGCATGCCCCGGAAGATCGCGATGCCCCCGGCCGCCGGGCCGCGAGCCGACGGGATCACGGGCCAGGGCACGGACGACGGTGGCGTCGAACACTGTTCGCTGGCGCTCCCGCCCCTCCCATGTCAGTATCTTCTGACAGGGGGGTGTCATTGATTTCTGACACCCGGGAAGGTGCAGGTGATGGACGAGACGCAGCCGAACGGGGAGGAACTGCTCGCCGCGCTCGCCGCGCTCGCGAGTCCGCACCGACTGCGGATCATCGCCACGCTCGCCGAGGGCCGCAGCTACGTCAGCGCGCTGGCACGGCGTCTGGAGATGAACCGGCCCCTGCTCTACATGCATCTGCAGCGGCTGGAGGCCGCCGGGCTCGTCACCGGCTCGTTGGAGACGGCGCCCGACGGCAACTCGGTGAAGTGGTTCGAGGTGGTTCCGTTCGCGCTGACGCTGACGCCCGCGACGGTCGCGGCAGCCGTACCGACGTTGGAAGCCGGTGGCTTCGGAAAGGACAAGAAGTGATCACAGCAGCAGCCGAGGACGACATCGCCCAGGTCGCGATCGTCACGTGGACGGTTCTGTTGATCGCCCTGGTGGCGATCGTGGCGTTCGTGGCGCTGGGCATCTACCGGGCCCGGCACGCCGCCGCCCGGGAGGCGCAGTACCGCGCCCTCGCCGAGCAGGCCGGCGACGCGCAGGCCCGGCTGGCCGAGAACGCACGGCAGACGACCGCGGAGCTGACCGGCCTGCGGTCGGACGTCCAGGCGACCCACACGGAGTTGGCGCAGGTCAGGGCGCGCCTCACCGAGTTGGAGCGCCTGCTCAGCCAGATCGGATGAACCGGAATCCCACAGACAGGGACAGCACAGTGAGACATCAGCTACGACGTACCGTCGCCGTCCTGGCCGCGATCGTCTGCCTGGCGGCCGTCGGCGGATCCCCGGCGTACGCCGCCGAGGACGAGACCGCCCGGGTGCGGGCGTACCTGGACCGCTACCAGGACGCCAACCGCATACCCGGGCTCGCGGCGGCCGTCGTACGCGGGGACCGGGTCGTGCAGGAACACGCCGCCGGAGTCACCGGCGACGGCGCGCCGGTGACCGCGGGGACACCCTTCCTGCTCGGCTCGGTGAGCAAACCGTTCACCGCGCTGGCGGTGCTGCAGCTCGCCGAGGCGGGCCGGATCGACCTCGACGCGCCGGCGCGCGCGTACGTGCCCTGGTTGCGGCTGGGCGACGCGACGGCGACCGCACGGATCACCGTCCGGCACCTGCTCACCCAGACCAGCGGGCTGCCCGAGATCGCCAGCAAGGGCCTGACCGACCGCTACGACAACACCCCTGGCGGGCTGGCCAGGTCGGTACGGGACCTCGCCGACGTGCCGCTCGTCGGGCCGCCGGGCGCGAAACACCGCTACAGCGACGGCAACTACATGGTGCTCGGTGCGCTGGTCGAGGAGGTCACCGGTCGCACCTTCGCCGACCACCTGCGTCGCACCGTCCTCGATCCGTTGCGGATGCGGCAGACGGCGGCCACCGCCGCCGAGGCGGAGCGGGTCGGCCTGCCCGCCGGCCACCGCCGCTACCTCGGTCGACCGCAGGGTTTCGACCCGCCGTACGACACCTCCGGCGTCCCGTACGGCTACCTGACCGCCAGCCTCGCCGACCTCGGCCACTTCGCGATCGCCCAGCTCAACGGCGGCCGGTACGAGGGTTCGCAGGTGCTGTCGAGCGCCGGCGTCGCGCAGGCGCACCTCGGCCGGGCGGCCCTCGGCAGCGGCGGCCGCTACGGCCTGGGCTGGCGGGACACCACCCTGCCCGGCAGCGACACCCGGCTGGTCTGGCACGCCGGCGCGACCGCGGGCTACTTCGCGCACGTCGTGCTGGTGCCCGACTCCGAGCTGGCCGTGATCGTGCTGGCCAACCTCTACCACCCGGCCGCCGACCCGGCGCTCGCCTCGGCCGGTTTCGACATCGCGCGAATACTGCTCGGCGCTCCGCCCGCACCGGCGGCGAACGACACCCTGCTGTTCTCGGTCGCCCCCGCGCTGTTCGGCGTCGCCGGCCTGCTCGTGGTCGTCCTGGTCGGGACGGTGCTCGGCGGGGTGCGTCGGCGCCGCACCGGTCCCCCGCCGGGCGTACGGGCGCTGGTCGCGGCCGCCGCCTGGGCGGTCGGCTGGGCGGCGCTGGCCGCTGCCGCGCTCTGGGTGCTGCCCTCGTCCCTGGGCGGCGGCCTGGGCACGCTGATGCTCTGGACACCGGACATCGGTCACGCCACCGTTGCCGTCGCCGTGGCGGCCGGGGCCCTCGCGCTGACCCGTACCGTGTTCGCCCTGGCCGGGGCGCGGAACGCCGTGGGCCGCTCCCGGCCCGCGCGCGCCGCCTCCGAGGAGGACCCCCTGCCCGCATCGGTGTAGTGGCGTGGCACCGGGTGCCGGAATCCGCGGTGCCCGGCCCGCGCGGCGTCGGCGACCCGCTGTCGCGCGCGGTCCGGGCCCGCCGGAAACGCCTTGCCGACCCGGTGGCGGCCCCCTAGGGTGCCGGCGTGCTGATCCGCGAGTTCGACGAGGCCGACTGGGCCCAGGTGTGGCCGATCATCCGGGAGGTGGTCCGGTCGCGGGAGACCTTCCCCTACGACCCGGAGATGACCGCCGAGCAGGCGTACGACATGTGGGTGGAGACCGCGCCGGGCCGCACCGTGGTGGCGGTCGACGGCGACCGGGTGCTCGGCACCGCCAAGATGGGCACCAACCGCCCCGGGCCGGGATCGCACGTCTCCACCGCGAGCTTCATGGTCGACCGCGCGGCGCGCGGCCGGGGCGTGGGCACCGCGCTGTGTCGGCACGCGCTCGACTGGGCCCGCGAGCGGGGGTACGCGGGCATGCAGTTCAACGCGGTGGTCGAGACGAACACCTCGGCCGTCGAGCTGTACCGGCGCGAGGGCTTCGCGGTGGTCGGCACCGTGCCCGGCGCGTTCGCGCACCCCACCCTCGGCCGGGTGGGCCTGCACGTGATGTACCGGGAGTTCTGACCCGGCGCCGCCCGGTCCACCGGGCGGCGCCGGAACGGCCGCGGTGCCGCCGCCGGGCCGCCGACCGTCAGGCGACGGCCGCGGCGGTCGCCTCGGCGCGCAGGTCCTCCTCCGAGGCGCCGCGACGCCAGTAGCCGGCGAACGTGACGTGACGCCGGTCGAGGCCGCGCTCGCCGACGAGGTGCCGCCGCACCGCGCGCACCATCGACGACTCGCCGGCGATCCAGGCGTACGGGGCGCCGGCCGGCAGCCGCGCGGCGCGGACCGCGTCCGCCAGCAGGGTGCTGCCGGGGGCGGTGCCGCCCCGGACGACCCAGCTCACCTCGGCGCGCGCGGCGGTGGGCAGCTCCTGGATGTCCGCCGCGTCGGGGACCTCGATCCAGGCCCGGACCCGGGCGTCGGCGGGCAGCCAGGCCAGGATCCCGGCGGCAGCGGGCAGCGCGGTCTCGTCGGCGACCAGCAGGACCGAGTCGGTGCCGGCCGGCGGGCGGAAGCAGACGCTGCGGTTGTCGGGTACGGCCGGGCCGAGCAGCACCACGCGGTCGCCCGGCAGGGCGTGCCCCGCCCAGCGGGAGGCGGGGCCGGTGTCGCCGTGGCTGACGAAGTCGATGTCCACCTCGGCGCGCTCGGGCCGTTGCTCCCGGATGGTGTAGGAGCGCATCACCGCGCGCACGTCGGGGTCCATCGCCCGGTACGCGCCGAACCAGTCCGTCCCCGCCTCGACCGGGAGCACCGGCGCGGGCTGGCCGGGGTGCGGCAGGAACAGGGAGACGCTCTGGTCCCGGCCGCCGCCGGCGAAGTCGGCCAGTTCCGGCCCGCCGAGGGTGATCCGGATCAGGGAGGCGCCGATCCGCCGCGCGCCGACGACCTGCGCGGCGTAGAAGCGGTACTGGAGGGCGACCGCCGTGGTCACGCGGTCACCTTCTTCGCGTTCCGGATGGCGGTGGCCAGGTTCTCCAGCAGCGGCGCGGCGCCGGCGTACGAGAAGCGGGGCACCGCGTCCCACGGGGTGATCTGGTTGGCCTTGACCGCCGGGAGTTGCTGCCAGGTCGGCTTGCTGGCCATGTCCTTGGGCTGCAGGGCGGTGCTGCGGTTGTCGAGCAGGATCAGGTCGGCCGGGAACTTGCCCGCGTTCTCCCAGCTGAGGGCCTCGAAGTAGTCGCCGGCCTCCAGCTTGGTGGGGACGACGATCTCCACGCCCAGCTCGGCGAAGTACATCAGGTCGGTGCTGACCTTCGGGTTGGAGACGTAGAACAGGTCGGGGCTGCCGGAGGAGGCGAGCACCTTGATGCCCGGGTTCGCCCTGACCGCCTGGCGGACCGCCTCGGCGGCGGCCTCGAAGCGGGCCTTCGCGTCGGTGACCTTCTTCGCGGACAGGTCGGCGCCGAGGGACTCGGCGAGCTGCGCGTACCGCTCGATCGGCTTGGTCATCGGCACCCGGGCGGTGGTGATCGCCACGCTGGGGGCGAGCGGGAGGATCTTGTCCTTGCTCTCGTCCGGCACGTACCACAGGGCGCCCGGGTCGTACATGTGGGTGACGAGCAGTTCCGGTCGCAGGGCCGCGTACTTCTCCAGGCTGAACTCGCCCCAGACGTTGCCGAGGACCTCCACGGCGTCCACGTTGAGGTCGCCGGCCTGCGGCTCGGCGGTGCCGTCGGCGCGCTTCGTCTCGCCGAACACGCCGACGATCTGCTTGTCGAGTCCGAAGTCGACCAGCGCCGCGGCGACCCCGGTGAAGGCGACCACCCGGGTCGGGCGGTTGGCGGCGCTCACCTTCTCGTTGCGGTCGTCGGTGAACGACCAGGGCCCGCCGGAGCCGGCGGCGGAGGGGGCGGCGGAGTCGTCGTCCCGGCCGCAGCCGGCGAGCAGGGCGGCCAGGGTGGCGGCGCCACCGGCGGCGAGCAGGCCCCGGCGGGAGAGTCGGCGGGCGGACACGGGATGCGGCATGACGGTGTCTTTCGATCAGGGTCGGGCGAAGGACCATGGACAGCGGGGTTAGGTTAACCTAACCTAAATCGCTGTCAAGCCCCGCCCGGAATCACGCACCACATCGGAGCCCACACTGTCCGCCACCCTCACCTCACGCATCGGCGCGCCACCGGCACCGCCCGTCACGCCCCGGCGTGACCGCGCCGCGCCGCGGGCCGCCGGCCTCGCGGCGTCGGTGCTGCTGCTCGTCGCCGTCGCGGTGCTCAGCATCGCCGTGGGCGCCAAGCAGCTCCCGCTCACCGACGTGTGGCAGGGCCTGCTGCACCGGGACGCCGCCGAGTACGCCGTCGTGCACCGGATGCGGCTGCCGCGTACGCTGCTCGGCCTGCTCGCCGGCGCGGCGCTCGGCGTGGCCGGCGCGGTGATGCAGGCGCTGACCCGCAACCCCCTGGCCGACCCCGGGCTGCTCGGCATCAACGCCGGCGCCTCGGCGGCGGTGGCCAGCGCGGCGGCGCTGCTCGGCATCGGCGGCGTCGGCGGCCAGGTCTGGTTCGCGCTGCTCGGCGCGGCCGTCGTCACCGCCGCCGTCTACCTCGTCGGCGGCGGGCGCGGGGCCACCCCCGCCCGGCTGGCGCTGGCCGGCGCGGCGCTCAACGCGACCCTCTACTCGTACGTCAGCGCGGTGATGCTGCTCGACACGGCGTCGCTGGAACGGCTGCGGTTCTGGACGGTCGGCTCGCTGGCCAGCGCCGAGGCGTCGACCGTGCGCACGGTCGCGCCGTTCATCGCGGCGGGTCTGCTGGTCGCCCTGGCCGCCACCCGCGCGCTCAACGCGCTGGCGCTCGGCGACGACGCGGCGCGCGCGCTCGGCGCCCGGCCGGCCCTCGTCCGGGGCACCGTCATCGTGGCGATCACGCTGCTCTGCGGCGCCGCCACGGCGGCCTGCGGGCCGATCGTCTTCGTCGGTCTGCTGGTGCCGCACCTGGTCCGCGCGCTCACCGGACCGGACCTGCGCTGGCTGCTGCCGTACTGCGCGGTGCTCGCCCCGGCGCTGCTGCTCGGCGCCGACGTGCTGGGCCGGGTGCTGAGCCGGCCTGGCGAGCTCCAGGTCGGCATGGTGACCGCCGTGGCGGGCGGGCCGCTCTTCCTCTGGCTGGTGCTGCGCGGGCGGGTGGCCCACCCGTGATCACCATCCGCACCCCCGGCGGCCTGTCCCTGCGGCTGCGCCCCCGCGCCATCGCCGTCGGCCTCACCTGCGTGGTGCTCGCCCTGGCGCTGAGCGTGCTCGCCATCGGCAGCGGCGACTACCCGATGAGCCCCGCCGACGTGCTGCGCGCCCTCGCCGGCCAAGGCAGCCCGGCCGAGGAGTTCATCGTCACCGAGCTGCGGCTGCCCCGGCTGGTGACCGCGCTCTGCGTCGGCGCCGCGCTCGCGCTGGCCGGCGCGGTCTTCCAGTCGCTGGTCCGCAACCCGCTGGGCAGCCCCGACATGCTGGGCTTCACCCAGGGCGCGTCGACCGGCGCGCTGGTCGTGGTGGTGCTCGGCGGCAGCAGCGTGCTGCTGGCCTCGGCGGCGGTGGTCGGCGGCCTCGCCACCGGCATCCTGGTGTACGCGCTCGCCTGGCGGCGCGGCGTGCACGGGTTCCGGCTGATCCTGGTCGGCATCGGCACCATGGCGATCCTCACCGGCGTCAACGGCTGGCTGCTGACCCGGGCCCAGCTGATGGATGCCGCCCGCGCCGTGCTCTGGCTCACCGGCAGCCTGGACGGGCGCGGCTGGGTCAACGCGCTGCCGCTGCTGGTCGCGCTGGCGGTGCTGGTGCCCGTGCTGCTGGTCGGCTTCGGGCCGGCCCTGCGCCTGGTCGAGATGGGCGACGACACCGCCTCCGCCCTCGGCGTACGCGTGGAGCGGGTACGCCTGGTCGTGCTGGCGGCGGCGGTGCTGCTGGTCTCCCTCACCGCGGCCGCCGCCGGGCCGGTGAACTTCGTGGCGCTCACCGCACCGCACCTGGCCCGGCGGCTGACCCGGGCGCCGGGGCCGAACCTGCTGCCGTCGGCGGCCGTCGGGGCGGTGCTGCTGGTCGCCGCCGACCAGCTCGCGGTACGCGCGTTCCCTGGGCACCAACTGCCGGTGGGCGTGGTGACCGGGGTGCTGGGCGGCGCCTACCTGATCTGGCTGCTCGCCACCGAACGACGGGCCGGCCGGCTGTGACCGCGCACGGCCGGCGGGCCACCCACGACGAGAACGGAGCACGGAGCATGCAGTCCCGGCTGAGCGGCAGCGCGATGACCCTCGCCTACGAACGGCGGACCATCGCCGAGGACCTGAGCGTCGCCGTGCCCGACCGCTCCTTCACCGTCATCATCGGCCCCAACGCCTGCGGCAAGTCGACCCTGCTGCGCGCCCTGTCCCGGCTGCTGAAGCCGACGGCCGGGGCGGTGCTGCTCGACGGGGAGGACATCCACCGGCTGCCGGCCCGGGGCGTCGCGCGCACCCTCGGCCTGCTGCCGCAGACGTCCGTCGCCCCGGACGGCATCGGCGTCGCCGAACTCGTCGCGCGGGGCCGGTACCCGCACCAGGGGCTGCTGCGGCAGTGGTCACGCGAGGACGAGCGGGTGGTCGCCGAGTCGATGGCCGCGACCGGGGTGGCCGACCTGGCCGACCGGCCGGTCGACGAGCTGTCCGGCGGGCAGCGGCAGCGGGTGTGGATCGCGATGGCGCTGGCCCAGCAGACGCCCCTGCTGCTGCTGGACGAGCCGACCACCTACCTGGACATCGCCCACCAGATCGAGATCCTCGACCTCTGCGCCCGGCTGCACGAGGAGCAGGGCCGCACCCTGGTGGCGGTGCTGCACGACCTCAACCACGCCGCCCGCTACGCGACGCACCTGATCGCGATGCGCGACGGGCGGGTGGTCGCCGCCGGCCCGCCCCGGGAGGTGGTCACCGCGGAGCTGGTCGAGGAGGTCTTCCGGCTGCCCTGCCGGGTCATCGACGACCCGGAGACCGGCACCCCCCTGGTCGTCCCCGCCGCCCGCCGCGGGGCCGGCGCGGGCGCCCCGGCGGTCGCGGTCGCCGGCGGGGACCCCGCCTGAGCCGCCTCGCGTCGGCCGGGTGCCACGCGGGGCCACGTCCGCGCGCATCGACCGGAATCGCGTACGGTGGGCGCGATGCGTGAGGCGACCAGCACCTACGGACAGGACGTCGACGGGTTCGGCCGGGTCACGATCCGCCCCGTCGACCCGGACACCGACGTCGACCTGATCCACGGCTGGGTCAGCGAGGAACGGGCCCGGTTCTGGGGCATGCGCGACGCCGGTCGCGAGCGGGTCGCCGAGATCTACCGCTACCTGGACTCGCTGACCACCCACCACGCGTGGCTGGTGCACCGCGACGGCGTGCCGGTCGCGCTGTTCCAGACGTACGAGCCGGCGGCCGACCCGGTCGGCCAGTGCTACGACGTCCGGCCCGGCGACCACGGCGCGCACCTGCTGATCGGCCCGCCGACCAGGACCGAGCGGGGCTTCACGGGCGCGCTGCTGGGCGTGTTCCTCGGCTTCGTCTTCGCCGACCCGCTGCGCCGACGGATCGTGATGGAGCCCGACGCGCGCAACGACAAGGCGGTGGACCGGCTGCTGCGGACCGGCTTCGTCGCCGGCCCGCTGATCGACCTGCCCGACAAGCGGGCGCGGCTGATGTTCCTCGACCGGGAGTCGTTCGAGGCACGCCGCTGACCGCCGGAGGCGCTCCCCGGGTCCAGGCGACGGGCCCCGCCCCACGTGCCACCCCGGCCCGGCCGTGCACGGTCCGGCCGGCGGGCGCTCGGGCGACGCCGGGTGGGCTCAGCCCCCGTCGCACCGCGCCGAGAGGGCGTAGCGGATCAGCACCACGTCGCCGATCTGGCGGGCCTCCGCCACCCGGGCGCGGCGGCCGGGGTGCCACGGGAACCGGCCGTCGCCGACGAACCGGGGCGCCCGGCGGTCGCCGACGAGGAACGGGGCCACCACCAGGTGCAACTCGTCGGCGAGGCCGGCGGCGAGGAACTGCGCGAGCACGGTCGGCCCGCCCTCCACCATCAGCCGGCGCACGCCCCGTGCGGCGAGGTCGGCCAGCGCCCGCGCCGGGTCCACGGGCTCGCCCGCGTCCACCACCGTGGCCAGGCCGGCCAGCCGGTCCGCGGTCTTCTCCACCGTCGAGGTGGCGCAGTGGACGATCCGGTCGGCGCCGCCGGTGGTGAAGAGCCGGGCGGTCGGGTCCAGGTCGCCGCAGCCCGTCCACGTCACCCTGAGCGGTGAGGCCGGCAGGCCGCGGGCGAGGCGGGCGGCGCGGCGCCGCGCGGAGCGGACCAGCAGGCGCGGGTTGTCCCGCCGGACCGTGCCCGCGCCGACCAGGATCGCGTCGCAGCCGGCCCGGACCTCGTCGACCCGGTCCAGGTCGGCCTCGTTGGACAGCACCAGCCGCTGCCCGCTCGCGTCGTCCAGGTAGCCGTCCATCGACGTCGCGCAGCTGAGCAGGACGTACGGGCGCTCAGTCACGGACGAGCGGCAGGTCGAGGGCGTGGTCGCCGTGGCTGGCCTTCGCCGCCAGGTAGCCGGCGTTGGCCGGGGACAGGTACACCCCGGTGGCGACCCGCGAGGCGACCACCACCCCGAGGCGGCCGAGCTGCGCCGCCTTGTCCAGGTTGTTGCTCAGCAGCGCGACCCGGTCCACGCCCAGGGCGGCGAGCATCTGCGCGGCCACGGTGTAGTCCCGCTCGTCGGGCCGGTGCCCCAGCGCCAGGTTCGCCTCGTACGTGTCCAGCCCGGCGTCCTGCAGCGCGTACGCGTCGAGCTTGGCGTACAGGCCGATGCCGCGTCCCTCCTGGCGCAGGTAGAGCAGGTAGCCGCCGGCGGCGGCGATGCGTTCGACCGCCTCGCGCAGCTGTGGGCCGCAGTCGCAGCGCTGGCTGCCGAACACGTCCCCGGTCAGACACTCGCTGTGCGGGCGCACCAGCGGCGGCGACGACGGGGCCGCCGCCCCCCGCTCGCGCGGGCCGGCCCGGTCACCGAGGCCGAACGCGAGGTGCTCCCGGCCGTCGGCCAGGCCGTCGAAGGAGAACACCCGTGCGGTGGTGGCGAATCCGTCGGGGAACCTCAACGGGACCGTGACCTGCGTACGGACCGTGGCGGCGGGCGGGGTTTCGGACATCGGACTCCTCGTCAGACGGTGCCGGTGGGCACGCGGACACGACGGGCCACCAGGACGGCGGCGCCGGGAAGACTCGCGACGAGCACCAGGGCCCCGTACACCGTCGCGGCGGCCACGCCCTCGGCGGCGGTCAGGCCGGCGGCGTCGAAGGCCCACGCGGCCACGCCCTCCCGGGGGCCGAAGCCGGCGACGTTCGCCGGCACCCCCATGGCCAGCAGGGCCAGCAGCGTCAGCGGCACCAGCAGGGTCAGCGGCGCGGTGGAACCCGCGGTGCGTGCGGCCAGCACGAACGTGGCCAGGTGGCCGGCGACGGACACGGTGGACGCCACGAGCACCCCCAGCCAGGTCCGGCGGGCGAGCAGCCCGGCCCGGACGTCGGCCGTCGCCGCGCGGGCCGCCCGCGCCCACCGCGACGGCCCGGCGGTGGGCAGCGCGCGGGCCAGCACGACGGCGCCGAGCCCGGCCGCCACCAGCAGCAGCGCGCTGACGGCCGGCAGGTACGGCCGGACCGGGGAGGGGAACGCGGCGAGCACGACCACCGCGACGGCGGCCAGCACTACCTGCCCGGCCGTGCGCTCCCAGACCACCGCGCGGACGCCCCGGCCGACGTCGCCGACGTCGCGGCCGTGCCGCACCGCCCGGTGCACGTCACCCAGCACGCCGCCGGGGAGCGTCGCGTTGAGGAACACCGCGCGGTAGCAGTGCGCGACCGCCGTCGGCAGCGGCAGCCGCACCCCCAGTCCCCCGGCCACCAGGCTCCACCGCCAGGCGCAGCAGACGGTGGTCACCGCCCCGATGGCGAGCGCGGCGGCCAGCGCCGGTGCGTCGATCAGCCGGAGCCCGTCGAGGAACGGGCCGGCGCCCAGCCAGCCCAGCAGCACGAGGAGCACGGCCAGGCCGCCGAGCGCCCGCGCCCACGCCCCGAACCGCCGCGCCGGCGCGGTCACGTCGCCTCCACCTCGGCCCTCCCTCGGCGGTCTTCCTGTCGGTAGGCACGCACCGGACTCCCCCCGGGTTCAGCCACACCCTGCCAGCAGGTCCAGGTGGTCGACCAGCACGCCGAGCCGGCCGGCGGCGATCTCGGCGCGGCGCCGGCGGGCGTACGCCCGGGTCGGGCCGACCAGCTCGGGCCGCTGCTCGCGGGCGGCGTCCAGCCAGCCGGTGAACCATTCGCCGGCCAGCGCGGCCTGCTCCGGGCCGAGCCGCCACGGGCTGGGCCGCAGCGCCACGTCGACGCCGTGCCGGGCGAACGCCGCCGCGCAGGCGTCGACGGCGTCGGGCCCGAGCAGGGTGCGCCCGCCGACCGTGCGGCGCTGGTGGTCGTTGAACGCGGCGGCGATCTCCGCGTCCCACGGGTCGGCCGGGGTGAGCCGCACCCGGCCGGTCACCGAGAGGGCCAGCAGCGTCGGGCGGCCGGCCCCGGCGCAGGCCGCGACGAGGCGCCCGACCTCCTCGGCGGTGAACATGTCCAGCAGCGCGGACGCGGTCACCAGCGACGCGCCGGCCAGGTCGGCGGCGGTCAGCCGGGTCAGGTCGCCGCGCCGGACCTCGGCGGTGACCGGGCCGCCGCCGGCGGCCCGGGGCAGCCCGGCGGCCGCGCGGGCCAGCAGGTCGGCGTCCTGGTCGTGCAGGACCCAGTGCTGCGGCCCGGGCAGCCGCGGGGCCAGCCAGCGCCCCATCGACCCGGTGCCCGTGCCGAGGTCGTGCACGACGAGCGGCCCGGCCAACCGGCTGCGGACGAGGTCCACCAGGTCCCCGGCGCGGGCCGCCGCGTCGGCGGGCTCGCGCAGCGTCAGCCAGTCCGCGAAGTGCGGCGGCAGCTCCACGGTCATGCGGTCGTCACCCCTTCCAGCACGGCGCCCGCCACCGTCGCGGCGACCGGCCAGCCGTCGAGCGTGTCCCGCCGGTCGCGCGCCGCCCGCCGCAGCCGCCGGCGCAGCCCCGGTTCGCCGAGCCAGCGCCGCAGGGCGCCGGCCAGGGCCGCCGGGTCGTCGGGCGGCACCAGCAGGCCCGGCGGCGTGCCGTCCGGCGCGCGGCCCAGAGCCTCGGGCAGCCCGCCGGCGGCGGTGCCCAGCACCGGGATCCCGCGCGCGAGCGCCTCGGTGACCACCATCCCGTACGTCTCCCGGCGCGAGGCCAGCACCAGCAGGTCGGCGGCGGCGTACGCGGCGTCGAGGGCCGCCCCGGTGCGCGGGCCGACCAGGCGCACCCGGTCGGCGAGGCCGTGCCCGACCAGCTGCCGGCGCAGCCGCGCCACGAACCCCGGGTCCCGGGTCAGCGCGCCCACGCAGACGCAGTCCCACGGCAGGTCGGCGACCGCCGCCAGGGCCTCCACCAGCACGTCGTGCCCCTTGTGTGGGGCGACCGCCGCGACGCAGAGCAGGTTCCCGCCGGCCGGCGTCCCGGGCGCGGGCGGGGCCGGGTCGACGCCCGGCGGGGCGACGTGCACCCGGTCGGCGGGCAGCGCGTACCGGGCGAGCAGCCGCCGCCGGGTCCACTCGCTGGTGGTGACCACCGCGACGGCGGCTCCCAGGGCCGCGCCCTCGGCGTCGTGCTCCAGCGGCAGGTGCACGACGACGACGAGGCGCAACCGCCGGGCCTGCGGGGTGAGCGCCTGCGGCGCGGCCGAGGCGACCAGCCCGTCGAGCAGGGCCACCGCCCCGTCGGGCAGCGCCGCGAGCACCCGGGCGAGTCCGGCGCGCGCGGACGCGTCGGGATGGGGCCAGTCACCGGGCACGGCGTGCTCCCGGACCGCCCAGCCGGCCGCCGACAGGCCCCGGCAGAGCCGGCGGTCGTACGTGTTGCCGCCGCTCGGCGTGGCCGGGTCGTCGATGTCGTTCGGCAGCACGACGTGCACGGTCGCCCGGCGGCCCCCGCCGACGGTCGGGCCCCCGCCTCCGGCCGGCGCGGCCCGGCTTCCGCCCGGCGGGGCCCCGTGGTCGCCCGGCGCGGCCCCGCCTCCGGCCGGCGCGGCGTCGTGGTCGCCCACCCGGGCCTCAGAGGGGCCGCTCGTAGCCGGCCCAGGCGACGTGCGACTCGTGCAGCGTGACGGTGATGCCGGCGAGCGCGCGGGCGCCCGCGCCGAGGTCGCCGGCCCGCACCCGCGCGGCGAGGCGGTCGGCGACGGTCCGGGCGAGCACCTCCGTGGTCGTGTTCACCCCGGCGAAGGCCGGCTCGTCGTCCAGGTTGCGGTAGGTCAGCTCCCCGAGCACGGCCCTGAGCTGCGCGGTGGCCAGTCCGATGTCGACCACGACGCCGTCGGCGTCGAGGTCGGCGCGGCGGAAGGTGGCGTCGACGACGAAGGTCGCCCCGTGCAGGCGCTGCGCCGGCCCGAACACCTCCCCCCGGAAGCTGTGCGCGATCATCATGTGGTCACGGACGGTAACGCTGAACACGGATCACTCCCCGTCGTAGGTGATGAGGTGGCACAGCGCGGGCAGGCTGCCCGCGGCCAGGCGGGCGAGCACGTCGGGCAGCTCCGCGAACGGGGACTCCCCGGTCAGCAGCGCGTCGAAGGCGGGATCGGCCAGCAGCTCCAGGGCCAGCGCCAGCCGGTCGGCGAGGGTGCGGCTGTCCCGCCGGGCCGGCGCGACCGCGCCCACCTGGCTGCTGCGGATGGTCAGCCGTCCGGAGTGGAACGCCCCGCCCAGCGCCAGGTCGACGGTCCGGTCGCCGTACCAGCTCAGCTCCACGACCGTGCCCTCCGGGCGGAGCAGCTCCAGCGACCGCCGCAGGCCGGCGGCGGTGGCGCTCGCGTGCACCACCAGGTCCCGCCCACCGGCGGCCCGCGCGGGCGGGGCGAACCCGACGCCGAGCGCGGCGGCGACCTCCGCCCGGGCCGGGTCGGCGTCGACCAGCTCGACCCGCACTCCGGGGAAGCGGGCGAGCAGGGCCGCGACGCAGCAGCCGACCATGCCGCCGCCGACCACGCTCACCCGGTCGCCGACCAGGGGCGCGGCGTCCCAGAGCGCGTTCACCGCGGTCTCCACGGTCCCGGCGAGCACCGCGCGGGCCGGCGGCACCGCATCCGGTACGGGCACCACCGCCTCGGCCGGCACCACGTACGCCGTCTGGTGCGGGTGCAGGCAGAACACCGTCCGGCCGCACAGCTCGGCCGGCCCCTGCTCGACCACGCCCACGCTGAGGTAGCCGTACTTCACCGGCGCCGGGAAGTCGCCCTCCTGGAACGGCGCGCGCATCGCGCGATGCTGGTCGGCGGGGACGCGACCGGCGAAGACCAGGGTCTCGGTGCCCCGGCTGACACCGGAGTAGCGGCTGCGCACGAGCACCTCACCGGGGCCGGGGACGGGCAGCGGCGCCGCCCGGATCTCGCCCTCGCCGGGCGTACGGAGCCAGAAGGCGCGCGCCTCGCGGGTCACCGGCTCCCCCTCACCCGCGTCCGGAGCGAACCGGACGGCGACATTTCCCGTAGTTCCTGTCGAGAGTCATCGATCATAGACACGGAGGCACGGTGCCCACGGTTCGAAAAGGCCCGGCAATCGGGTTCGTCGTCCAGATCGTCCTGCTGGCGGGGCTGGCCGGCACGGTCGGCCTCGGGCCGGCGGGTTGGCTCGCCGGGACCGCGTACGGGGCGGTGCTGTGCCTGGCGCTCGGCCGGGGGCTGAGCCGCGCGGCGGGGCGCGTCCTCGGGCCGGCCGACCGGGTGACGCTGGCCCGGGCCCTCCTCGTCGGCGGCGTGACGGCGCTGACCGTGGACGCGCTCACGCCCGCCGTCGACCGGGCCGCGCCGGTGGGGATGCTGGTCGCCCTCACCGCCGTGGCGCTGGCGCTCGACGCGGTCGACGGGTACGTGGCCCGGCGCACGGGCACCGCCAGCGCGCTCGGGGCGCGCTTCGACATGGAGGTCGACGCGTTCCTCATCCTCGTCCTCGGCCTGCACGTCGCGCCGGCCGTGGGCGGCTGGGTGCTCCTCCTCGGCGCCATGCGGTACGCCTTCGTCGCCGCGGGCTGGGCGCTGCCCTGGATGCGCCGGCCGCTGCCCGCGCGGTACTGGCGCAAGGTCGTCGCGGCGGCGCAGGGGGTCCTGCTGCTGGTGGCGGCGGCCGGGGTACTGCCGGGGTCGGGGACCGCACTCGTGCTGGTGGTGGCGCTGGCCCTGCTCGTCGAGTCGTTCGGCCGCGACGTCGGCTGGTTGTGGCGGCACCGGCCCGCCCGACCGGCCCCGCCCCGGCGGCCCGGGGCGGCGAGCCCGGTCGGCGCGCGGCCGTCGCCGGTACGCCGGGAACTCGTCGCCGCCCGTGACTGACCGCCGCTCGCCCGCGCCGCACCCGGACCCACCGCCGCCCGCAACCGACCGCGACTCGACGGCACCGACCGACCGCGACTCGACGGCGCGTACCCCCGGGCAGGTCGGGGCTCGGCGGGGAGCGCGCCGGGTCGCGGCGTGGGCGACCACCGCGTCGGCCGCCCTGCTGGTGCTGGCCGCCCTGACCGCGCCGCACCAGCCCGGTCGGCTCACGCCCGGCGGGTTCGTGCGGATCCCCCTGGAGGGGCTGCTCGCCGTCGCCCTGCTGCTCGCCCTGCCGGCGCGGGCGCGGCGGCCGGTGGCGGCGCTCGCCGGCGCGCTGCTCGGCCTGCTGACCGTGCTGAAGGTCGCCGACCTGGGCTTCCTCGCGGCGCTCGGCCGCCCGTTCGACATGGTGCTCGACTGGGCGCTGCTCGACGACGCCGTCGGGTTCCTCACCGACTCGACGGGCCGGGCGGGCGCGACCGGCGCGGTCGTCGCGGTCGTGCTGTTGCTCGCCGCCCTGGTCGTCGGGACGACGCGGTCCGTGCTGCGGCTGACCCGCCTGCTGGTCCGGCACCGCACGGCCACGCGGCGGGGAGTCGCGGGGCTGGTGGTCGTGTGGGTGGCCTGCGCCGCGTTCGGCGTGCGGATCGTCCCCGGCGTACCGGTCGCCGACACGGCCGCCACCGATCTGGTCGGCGGCCACGCGCTCCAGGTACGCGCCCGGCTGCGGGACCGGGCGGTGTTCGCGGCCCAGGTCGGGGCCGATCCGTTCCGGGACGTCCCCGGCGACCGGCTGCTGACCGCGCTGCGGGGCAAGGACGTGGTGGTCGCCTTCGTGGAGAGCTACGGCCGCGACGCGGTGGAGGACCCGGAGTTCGCCCCGGCCGTCGGCGCGGTGCTCACCGACGGGGACCGCCGCCTGCGCGCGGCCGGCTACGCCTCCCGCAGCGGCTTCCTCACCTCGCCGACGGTCGGTGGCGGCAGCTGGCTGGCCCACGCCACGCTGCTGTCCGGCCTGTGGATCGACAACGAGCAGCGGCACCGCAGCCTGCTGGCCGGCGACCGGTTGACGCTGGGCGGCGCGTTCCGGCGGGCCGGCTGGCGCACGGTGGGCGTGATGCCGGCCGCCACCCGGCCCTGGCCGGAGGGCGCCTTCTTCGGCTACCAGCGCTTCTACGACGGTCGCAGCCTCGGCTACCGGGGGCCGAGGTTCGGCTACGCCCCGATGCCCGACCAGTACACGCTGGCCGCCTTCGAGCGCCTGGAGCGGGCTCGGGCGGGCCGGGCGCCGGTGATGGCCGAGATGGCGCTCGTGTCGAGCCACTCCCCCTGGACGAAGATCCCCCGGCTGGTCGACTGGGCGGCGGTCGGCGACGGCAGCGTCTTCCACGGGGAGACCGAGGAGAGCCCGTCGTCGCAGGCGCGTGCCGGCTACCGCCGGGCCGTCGGATACTCGCTGGCCGCCCTCGTGTCCTACGTGGAGAGGCACGGCGACGACGACCTCGTGCTGGTCTTCCTCGGCGACCACCAGCCCGCCCCGGTCGTCACCGGCGACGGCGCCGGCCGGGACGTGCCGGTCACCGTCGTCGCCCGCGATCCCGCCGTGCTGGACCGGATCGCGGGCTGGGGCTGGACCGACGGCCTGCGGCCCGCCCCGGACGCTCCGGTGTGGCCCATGGACGCCTTCCGCGACCGGTTCCTGACCGCCTTCAGCGGATGACCCCCGGCACCCCAGCGGGTTGACCGGGGGCGACGGCGATCGGCACCAGGCCGGTCCCGGCCCCGGCGGTCGGCGGCGGGCCGCCCGCTCCGGTGCCGGTCGGCCCTCCTGCTCCGGTGTCGGTCCGCCGGCGGGCCGCCTGTTGCGCTGCCGGTCGGCGGGCCTCCCGCCTGCTCCTACCGGCCGCCGCGGGCGACCCGTCGGCTCCGCCTGGCGGGGAGGCCGGCCGTCACCGGGGCGCGACGAGGTCGGCGTAGTCGGCGACGGTGAGGGGGCGCCGGGACAGCGAGCCGTCGGCGCGCGGCACCCCGAGCGGCACCCCGCCCCGCAGGAACGCCACGGTGTCGACGTCGGAGCGGGAGGTCAGGGTGCAGACGATCTGGCCGAAGGCGAGGACCTCGTCGCTGCGGCCCGTCTCGTCGCCTGCCTCACCGACGTCGACGTCGACGTCCGTGCCCCGGGGCCGGGCGACGGCGGCCGCGACGGCCCCCGGCAGTGCGGTGCTGAGGCCGCTGTCACGCTCGGCGGCCGTCGGGCCGGCGAGCAGTTGCTGGAGCTGGGCGTCGACGGTGGGCGTGGCGTCCACCCGGCGCTCGACGGGCACCAGGCGGTCGTCGCGGACGAAGCAGAGCACCGCCGTCGCCCGCCCCGCCGTCAGGGTCGGGGTCAGGGTCGCCACGACCGTGCCCGAGGTGGGGAACGGCCCGGGCGGCGGCGCCACGGTGCGGGGGGCGTCCTCCGTCGGGACGCCGCAGCCGACGAGCAGCCCGAGGGCGACGAGCGCAGCACCGGCGCCTTGCCACCGTCCCGGCCGGCGCGCGCGGCGGCTCACGACGACACCCCGGGCAGCTCGACCCGGAAGCGGGCGCCCCCGCCGGGACGGTCGCCCACACCGGCGCGTCCCCGGTGCGCGGCGGCGTGCTGGGCGACGATGGCGAGCCCGAGGCCGGTGCCGTCGCCGGCCGCGCGGGCGTGCGCGGCGCGGCCACGGACGAAACGGTCGAAGACGACGTCCCGGTCGGCCGGGGGCACGCCCGGCCCCTCGTCGTCGACCTCGACGATGCCCGTCCCGTCCTGCTGCGACAGCCGCACCGCCACCGGGCCACCGCCGTGGCGGATCGCGTTGTCGACCAGGTTGGCCAGGATCTGCTCGACGCGACGCTGGTCGACCAGCCAGGTCGTGGCGGCCCCGCCGGCCGCGTGCACGAGCGCGCCCGGCAGCCCGCGCGCCTGGCACACCCGGCGGGCCAGCGCCGCCACGTCGACCGGCCCCCGGTCCGCCGGCTGGTCGCTGCGGGCGAGCTGGATCAGGTCGTTGACCAGCTGCTGGAACCGGGTGATCTCGTCGGCCACCAGGCCGGCCGCGGTGGCGGTCCGGTCGTCGAGGTGCTCCCGGCGGCGGGCCAGGACGCTGGCCGCCGCCGCCAGGGTCTGCAGCGGCGAGCGCAGCTCGTGGCTGACGTCGGCGGCGAAGCGGCGGTCCCGCTCGATGCGCTGGGAGAGCTGGTCGACCATGTGGTTGAACGACGTGGAGAGGCGGGTGAGGTCCGGGTCGGTGGTCGGCGCGAGCCGGGCGGAGAAGTTGCCGTCGGCGATCTCCTGGGCGGCGTCGGCCACCGCAGTCAACGGGCGCAGGCTGTGCCGGGTGGCGTACCAGCCCAGGGCGGCGCCGGAGCCGGCGACCACGATGGCGACGGCGGTCAGCGCGAGCGCCAGGACCTGGAGGGTCTCGTCCAGTTCGCGCAGCGAGGTCAGCTCGTAGTAGCTGGTGGACGGGGCCAGCGGCAGGCCGACGAGCAGGGTGGGCTGGCCGTTGACCCGCACCCGCTGCACGGCCGGCTCCCCCGTCCGGACGAGCTGTTGCAGGTCGACCGGTATCGCGGCGGTCAGGCCGGCGTCGGCGTTGCGGGCGTACCAGTCGTCGCCGCGGTGCAACAGCGGTCGGCGGTTGCCGCCGGTGTCGAGGGACCGCAGCACCTCCACGACGTCGGGGTCCTCCGTGTCCAGCCCGGTACGCACCACCGCCGCGTCGAAGTACGCCGCCCGCACCGCGGTGCGCTCCCGCTCGTCGAGCAGGGACCGCCTGGTCAACTCGTACGAGACCAGCGCCATGGACGCCGACAGCAGCAGCGCGCCGACGGCGAATCCGGCGGACACCCGGGCCCGCAGCCCGAGCCGCCTCACCGGGTCAGCTTGTAGCCGAGGCCGCGCAGGGTGACCAGGTGCCGGGGGCTGCCCGGGTCGTCCTCGATCTTCTGCCGCAGCCGACCCACGTGCACGTCGACGAGCCGCTCGTCACCGGTGTCGTAGCCCCAGACCCGCTGGAGCAGCTGCTGGCGCGACAGCACCCGGCCGGCGTGCTCGGCCAGCTCGCACAGCAACCGGAACTCGGTGCGGGTCACCGGCACCGGTCGGCCGGCCCGACGCACCTCTCCCGCGTCCGGGCTGATCTCCAGGGGGCCGAACGTGAGGACCGGCACGGGCGCGGGCACGGCCCGGGCCCGGCGGCGCAGCGCCCGCAGTCGCGCCGACAGCTCCTTGACCGCCACCGGCTTGACCACGTAGTCGTCGGCCCCGGCCTCCAACGCCGCCACGATGTCGTGGGTGTCGTCGCGGGCGCTGACCACCACGATGGGTACGTCGTCGTCGCGGCGCAGTTGCCGGATGCACTCGAAGCCGTCGAGGCCCGGCAGCATCAGGTCGACCAGCACGTTGTCGGCCGGCTCCCGGCGCTGCATCCGCAGCCCCTCCTCGGCGGTGGCCGCCCCCCGGACGGCGTAGCCCTCGTCCTCGAGCGCGAGCAGCAGCGCCAGACGGATCCGGTCGTCGTCCTCGATCACCAGCACGCCCGTCATACCCGCATCATCCCCAAGGCGGGCGCGAGCGCCCAACCGTGTCCGGCGTTCGACGGTTTTGTCACGCAACTGTCATACAACCGCGTGGCCCGCGCCACGGGCGGCGCCCAGGGTGGTGTACGACACCGGTCCGGCCCGCCGGTCACCCCGGTCGGGCCGGGCCCGCCGGAGCGGCAGCCCGTCGGCTCTCGCGAGGTCCCGCATGTCGGCGGACCAGGTCCTGCGGAGGAGGGAGCAGATGACCGTCGCCGGTCTTCTCACCGCACTCGCCGTGGGTCTCCTCGTCGCCGCGGCGGGCTGGATGGCGCTCCCCCGCCGGCGGGAGGTGCCGGCCTGGCTGGCCCTGGTGACCGGGATCGTCACCGCCGTCCTCGGCGTCATCCTGGCCCGCATCGTCGGCCTCGACACCGGCCGGTCCGGCCTGTGGCACCTGGCCGTACCGGCCGGCTCCGCCGTCCTCGGCGTCGCCCTCGTGGCCGCCACGGCGGGCCCCCGGCGCCCGCCCGTGCCGGCCCGCCGGACGCGGCCGGACCTCGATTCCGACCCGACGCCGCCGGTCGCGGACCGGCGCGTCGCCTCGACCGACCTCCCGTGGAGGAAGACGCCATGACCGTCGTACCGGACGACAACGCGATGACGCTGATCTGCGACAGCTGCGGAGACGTGACAACGGGAACCGCCTGCGTCCTGCCGGACGCCGAGGTCGTCTGGACCCTGGTCGCCGAGCACGGCTGGAGCGGCTCGCCCTTCGCGACGGGCCCGCACCGCTGCCCCCGCTGCAGCCTCCTCGGCCCGGACGCCGGGCGCGGCGGCGAGGCCGGTCGCGGCGCCCAGGTGGCCGGCGGGGCGCTGGGGGTGGACCACCTCGACGACGTCGCCGTGGCGACCGCCTCCGGTGACATCGACGTCGACATCGCCGACGACCTGCGGACCGCGCTGCGGCAGGCGGTCGACGTCTGCGGGCACATCGTGGTCGACCTGACCCGGGTCCACCTGATCGACGCGAACGGGCTCGGCCTGCTCGTCCGGGCCCACCGCGACGCCCGCGAACGCGGTGCCGTGCTCTGCCTCGCCGCCCCGTCCCGCTTCATCCTCACCGTCCTGCACACCATGCGGCTGGACGGCCTGTTCCCGATCTTCGCCAGCCCGGAGGAGGCCGTCCGGCGGCTCTCCCCGACCGGGGCGGGCGAGCCCGCCGGGCTGACGGCCACCGTGGCCGGACCGGACCGGGCCGGTCACCCGGCGCCGGCCGACACGCCGTCCCGCTGACCCGACACCGTCACCCGCACCCGCACCCTGGCGAGAGGACGCCCACATGCTCATGCCCTGGCCGTACCCGGACGAGGGCGCGTTCCGTCCCGAGCCGCTCCGGCCGACGCCCGAGGACGAGGACGCCCGGTTGGCCGCGCTGGTCGCCCAGCGGGTGAGCAGCGACTGGTCCACGCGCGGCCAGCAGATCGTGGTGACCGTGCAGAACCGGGTCGTCATCCTCACGGGCGTCGTGGCGGGCCCGGACGCCCGGCAGGTGGCCGCCGAGATCGCCTGGGACGTACGCGGTGTCGTCGACGTCTGCAACGCCCTGCGGCTCGCCGGCCCCCGGCGTCCCCGTCGCTGACCGGCGGTGCCGTCGCTTACCGGCGGCGCCGTCGGCGGGGCCGCGGTGGCGGCCCGGCCTCGACCAAATGCGTTCAGGGCCACCCCCAAACGGGGG
>NZ_JBFAVI010000100.1:0-23761 GCF_040679695.1 Micromonospora sp. NPDC052213 | reverse complement strand
GGGGCGTCGAGCGTGACGGCCTGGGCCAGAGCGTGTGGGCCGAGTTCGACCCGGTCGACGTCACCCGGTCGGACCTGGCCGTGGGGGGCGGGGCGGGGCCGCCAGGGGGGGCGCGGCCCCCCCCCCCCGCGGGGGGGCCGGGCCCCGACGGTGGCCTGGATCAGGCCTTGTCGTTCTCGCCGGCCTCGTCGCTGTCCTCGCGGGCGGCGGCGGTGTCGCCGGACGCCGACACGGGCGCCTCGGCGTCCTGGTCGCCCGAGTTCGACTTCGGGGCCTCCTCGGCCGGGGCGAGCGCCTCGACCTTGTCCTGCTGCGCGGCCTTGCGGGCGGCGGTCTTCTTGTTCGCCTTCGGCTCGGCGACCTGAAGCTCCTCGACCAGCTCGATGATCGCCATCGGCGCGGCGTCACCCTTGCGCGGACCGGTCTTCACGATCCGGGTGTAGCCACCGTTGCGGTTGGCGTACCGGGGCGCGATCTGGTCGAACAGGGCGTAGACCACGTCCTTGTCCTTGACGACACCCAGCACCCGCCGGCGGGACGCCAGGTCGCCGCGCTTGGCCTTGGTGATGAGCTGCTCGGCCAGCGGACGCAGCCGCCGGGCCTTCGTCTCGGTGGTCTGGATCTTGCCGTGCTGGAACAGCGCGGTGGCCAGGTTGGCCAGCATCAGCCGCTCGTGCGCGGGGCTGCCGCCGAGGCGGGGGCCCTTGGTGGGCGTGGGCATGCTTGGTGCTCCTCAGGTGTGGCGGCAGCGCGGACTAGAGCTGCTCGGTCTCGCGGTAGTCGTCGGTGTCGTAGTCGGCCTCGCCGAAGGTGTCCACGACGTGCGCCGGGTCGAAGTTCGGGGCCGAGTCCTTCAGCCCCAGACCCATCCCGGCGAGCTTCATCTTGACCTCGTCGATCGACTTCTGACCGAAGTTGCGGATGTCGAGGAGGTCGGCCTCGGTACGCCCGATGAGCTCACCAACGGAGTTGATGCCCTCGCGCTTGAGGCAGTTGTAGGAGCGGACGGTCAGGTCCAGCTCCTCGATCGGCAGCGCCAGGTCCGCCGCGAGCTGGGCGTCCTGCGGGGACGGCCCGATGTCGATGCCCTCGGCGGTCTCGTCCAGCTCCCGGGCCAGACCGAACAGCTCCACCAGCGTCGAGCCGGCCGAGGCCAGCGCGGTACGCGGGCCCATCGACGGCTTGGTCTCGACGTCGATGATCAGCCGGTCGAAGTCCGTCCGCTGCTCGACGCGGGTCGCCTCGACGCGGTAGGTCACCTTGAGCACGGGCGAGTAGATCGAGTCGACCGGGATCCGGCCGATCTCGGCACCGGCCTGCTTGTTCTGCGCCGCCGTGACGTAGCCGCGGCCCCGCTCGACGGTCAGCTCCATGTCGAGCCGGCCCTTGCCGTTGAGGGTGGCGAGCTTCAGGTCGGGGTTGTGCACCGAGACGCCGGCCGGCGGCTGGATGTCACCCGCGGTCACGTCGCCGGGGCCCTGCTTGCGCAGGTACATGCTGACCGGCTCGTCGTGCTCGGAGCTGACGCAGAGCTCCTTGATGTTCATGACGAGCTCGACCACGTCCTCCTTGACACCAGGGATCGTGGTGAACTCGTGCAGCACACCGTCGATCTTGATCGAGGTGACCGCCGCACCCGGGATCGACGACAGCAGCGTACGCCGCAGCGAGTTGCCCAGGGTGTAGCCGAAGCCCGGCTCCAGCGGCTCGATGGTGAACCGGGACCGGGTCTCGTTGATCGACTCCTCGGAGAGGGTCGGTCGCTGGCTGATGAGCATGTCTTCTCTTCTCTTCCGGGGCGCCCGCCATATGACGCCCACGACAAACTGTTCCGGTGGCCCGCCCGTGTCGGGGGGGCCACCGCAACGAGCTCCGACTACTTGGAGTAGAGCTCGACGATCAGCTGCTCCTGGACCTGCGTGTCGATGACCTGGCGGGCCGGGAGCGAGTGCACGAGGATCTTCATCTGGCTGGGGATCGCCTCGAGCCACGCCGGAACCGACCGCGAGCCGGCCTCGGCCTGCGCCACGATGAACGGGGTGAGCTCCTTGCTCTTGCCCCGGACCTCGATGATGTCGTGCTCCTTGACGCGGTACGACGGGATGTCGACCTTCTTGCCGTTCACCGTGAAGTGACCGTGCTTGACCAGCTGACGGGCCATGTCCCGGGACTTGGCGTAGCCGGCCCGGTAGACCACGTTGTCCAGCCGCGACTCGAGGATCTGCAGGAGGACCTCACCGGTCTTGGCCTGCTTGGCCACGGCCTCCTCGTAGTAACCGCGGAACTGCTTCTCCAGCACGCCGTAGACACGGCGGGCCTTCTGCTTCTCACGGAGCTGGAGCAGGTACTCCGTCTCCTTCGTGCGGCCGCGGCCGTGCTGCCCGGGCGGGAACGGCCGGGACTCGAACGGGCACTTCGGGCCATCGCACTTGCTGCCCTTGAGGAACAGCTTCATCTTCTCCCGCCGGCAACGGCGGCAGTCAGCACCGGTGTAACGAGCCATCTCTCTCTAACCTCTCAGACCCGGCGACGCTTCGGCGGACGGCACCCGTTGTGCGGCTGCGGGGTCACGTCGGAGATCTGACCGACCTCCAGGCCCACGGCCTGCAGCGAACGGATGGCGGTCTCCCGGCCGGAGCCGGGGCCCTTGACGAACACGTCGACCTTGCGCATGCCGTGCTCCATCGCCCGGCGCGCGGCGGCCTCGGCGGCGAGCTGCGCGGCGAACGGGGTCGACTTGCGGGAGCCCTTGAAGCCCACCTGGCCCGCGGAGGCCCAGGAGATGACCGCACCGGTCGGGTCCGTGATGGACACGATGGTGTTGTTGAAGGTGCTCTTGATGTGCGCCTGCCCGTGGGCGACGTTCTTGCGTTCCTTGCGCCGGACCTTCTTGACAGCGGCTCCGGCACGAGCCTTCGGTGGCATAAGTCTGTGCGCTCCTATTTACTTCTTGCCGGGCTTCTTCTTGCCGGCCACGGTCCGCTTCGGGCCCTTGCGGGTCCGCGCGTTGGTCCGGGTCCGCTGGCCACGCACGGGCAGGCCCCGGCGGTGCCGGATGCCGGCGTAGCAGCCGATCTCGACCTTGCGGCGGATGTCAGCGGCGACCTCGCGGCGCAGGTCGCCTTCAACCTTGTAGTTGGCCTCGATGTGGTCGCGGAGCTGGACCAGCTCCTCGTCCGTGAGGTCCCGGGCGCGCTTGTCCGGCGAGATGCCGGTGGCGGCGAGCGTCTCCAGGGCGCGGGTCCGACCCACGCCGAAGATGTAGGTGAGCGCGATCTCCATCCGCTTCTCGCGGGGGAGGTCGACGCCGACTAGACGTGCCATGTGCGGGCGTGCTCCTCGTGGTGTTCTGGCGGAGGTGTGGACCCGTCCCACCCCGCTACCGATCGTTCCGCCTCCGGCGTCGTGCGCCGGCGACCGGAAACGGTCGCTGCCCGAGCGGGCCCCGGCCTCCGACCGGGGGTCAACCACGAAGAGGTACGCGACGCGCACCGCTCGCGGCTGGGACGAGCAATTGATTCGTTGTCTGGATCCGCGGCCCGGACCGATTACGACCGACCGTTGTCACACGGCCGGTCGGAACTGGTTCAGCCCTGGCGCTGCTTGTGGCGCGGGTCGGTGCAGATGACCATGACCCGGCCGTGCCGACGGATGACCCGGCACTTGTTGCAGATCCTCTTGACGCTCGGCTTGACCTTCACGGTTGCCTTACTTCCCATCTGGCCCGACGACGCGCCGAGGCGCGACACCGGACGTCGAAGACGGACACGGGGACGTCCCGGCCGTCGTCAGGCTTACTTGTAGCGGTAGACGATGCGCCCGCGGGTCAGGTCGTACGGCGAGAGTTCGACGACGACCCGGTCCTCCGGCAGGATGCGGATGTAGTGCTGCCGCATCTTGCCGCTGATGTGAGCCAGCACCTTGTGACCGTTCGCGAGCTCCACGCGGAACATTGCGTTCGGCAGGGGCTCGATGACCCGACCCTCGATCTCGATGGCTCCGTCTTTTTTCGGCATGTCCTCCGCTGTCCTGACGTCGGTTACTCCGGACGGCCCACAACGTCTTACACGGGCGACTGATCAAGATCAGGAGCCCGCGCCAGCCGCGGCTCCGACTCCCACCGAAGCGCGGGGTGGGCATGCCGGAGTGGACGCTGTGCGCCGATCAGAAAGTGTACGCCCGCCTGCGGGCCGTCGCCAAACCGGCCACCCTCGGGAGCGCCGGACCACCCGAAAGGCGACAATCAGGCATCCAGGTCACCCGCCCGGCCTGTTCCGGTCCGGCGGGCGCCTCGGCCAGGAGCGGGACAGGGCCCGCCGGCGTCGCGAACTCCCGCGTCGCGGGAACGGCGGGCGCCGGCGGGCCGGTGACGAGGGCGTCCCGCTCCCCCGTACGCCCGCGGCGACCGCTCGTCCGTGCTCGGGCGGCACCGGCCGACCCTCGTCGGATCAGACGGCCGGCGAGTCGGCGGGCTGGCGGGAGGTGACGAGTTCGCCGAGCCGGGCGCGACCGCCGTCCGGCGCGGTCAGCACCCAGACGCCGTCCGGCAGCAGCGCCATCGTGTGCTCGACGTGCACCGCCATCGACCGGTCCCGGGTGACCACGGTCCAGCCGTCGGAGAGCTCCACCGTCCGGGGCGAGCCCATCGTGATCATCGGCTCGATCGCCAGCGCCATGCCCGGCACCAGGCGGGGGCCCTTGCCCGGGCGTCCGTGGTTGAGCACGTGCGGGTCCTGGTGCATCTCGGTGCCGATGCCGTGGCCGCCGTAGCCGTCGACGATGCCGTACCGGCCGCCCTTGCGGACGGCGTTCTCCACGGCGTGCGAGATGTCGGTGAGCCGGCCCTTGCCGCTGGCCGCCCCGCGGGCGGCGGCGGCGATGCCCGCCCACATGGCGTCCTCGGCCACCTCGGCCATCTTGAGCAGCGCCGGGTCGACCTCGCCCACGCCGACCGTGATCGCGGCGTCGCCGTGCCAGCCGTCGAGCACCGCGCCGCAGTCGATCGAGATCAGGTCCCCGTCGCGGAGCACCTGCTGCGGCGCCGGGATGGCGTGCACGACCTGCTCGTTCACGGACGAGCAGATCGATGCCGGGAAGCCGTGGTAGCCCTTGAACGAGGGGACGGCGCCGGCCTCGCGGATGGTCGACTCGGCGATGGCGTCCAGGTCGGCGGTGCTGACCCCGGGGGCAACCGCCTCCCGCATCCGACGCAGCGCCTCGGCGACCACCAGCCCGGCGGCCCGCATCTTCTCGATCTGGTCAGGGGTCTTCAGCTGGATGTCCAGCTGGGGACGACGCATGGAGCCGTTACCTTTCGTTGCCGAAGCCGAAGAGCGGGGCACGTCGGACGTACCCCGCTCCTCGCACTCTATCCGCCGGAGCCCGGCGGGACGTCAGCCGCCGTACGACCGCAGGGCGTCGATGGCGCGGAGCGTGACGTCCTCCACCGGGCCGGTGGCGTCGATGCCCACCAGCTTGCCCTGGGCGCCGTAGTAGTCGACCAGCGGCGCGGTCTTGTCCGCGTACTCCCGCAGGCGGGTGGCGATGGTCTCCGGCTTGTCGTCGTCGCGCTGGAACAGCTCGGCGCCGCACCGGTCGCAGATGCCCTCGCGGGTGGTCGCGTCGAACTCGACGTGCCAGATCTTGCCGCAGCCCCGGCACGTACGCCGGCCGGAGAGCCGCCGGATCACCTCGTCGTCGTCGACGACGAGTTCCAGCACCAGGTCGAGCGCGGTGCCCAGGTCGGCGAGGAGCTTGTCCAGCGCGGCGGCCTGCGGCGTGGTGCGCGGGAAGCCGTCGAGCAGGAATCCCTCGGCGGCGTCCGGCTCGGCGAGCCGGTCCCGCACCATGTTGATCGTGACCTCGTCGGGCACCAGCTCGCCGGCGTCCATGTAGCGCTTCGCCTCGATCCCCAGCGGCGTGCCCTGGGAGACGTTCGACCGGAAGATGTCACCGGTCGAGATCTTCGGGACCGAGAGGTGCGCGGCGACGAACTCGGCCTGCGTACCTTTGCCCGCACCCGGCGGGCCAACCAGAACGAGTCTCATCTACCGCAGGAACCCTTCGTAGTTCCGCTGCATGAGTTGGCTCTCGATCTGCTTGGTGGTCTCCAGACCGACGCCGACCATGATCAGGACAGCGGTGCCGCCGAACGGGAAGTTCAGGTACTGCTGCTTGTCCAGCCAGATGAAGAAGAAGTTCGGCAGGATCGAGATGATGCCCAGGTAGAGGGCGCCCGGCAGGGTGATCCGGCTGAGGATGAAGTCGAGATAGTCGGCGGTCGGCTTGCCGGGGCGGATACCCGGCACGAAGCCGCCGTACTTCTTCATGTTGTCCGCGACCTCGGTCGGGTTGAACGTGATCGAGACGTAGAAGTACGTGAAGAAGATGATCAGCAGGAAGTAGACCGAGATGTAGATCGGGCTGGTCGGGTCGACCAGGTTGTTCTGGATCCACGCCTGGGTCTTGCCCGGGTTGGTCTGGTCGAAGAACTGCAGCGCCAGCTGGGGCAGGTAGAGCAGCGACGAGCCGAAGATGACCGGGATGACACCCGCCTGGTTGACCTTCAGCGGGATGTAGGTCGAGGTGCCGCCGTACATGCGCCGGCCGATCATCCGCTTGGCGTACTGCACCGGGATCCGGCGCTGCGCCTGCTCGATGAAGGTGACCGCGGTGATGACCACCAGGACCAGCGCGATGACGAGGATGAACTTGCCCCAGCCGCCGGTCTGCTTGATCTGCCAGCCCTCGCTCGGGAGCCGAGCCGCGATCGAGGTGAAGATCAGGACGGACATGCCGTTGCCGACGCCCCGGTCGGTGATCAGCTCACCGAGCCACATCACCACGCCGGTGCCGGCCGTCATCGTCATGACCAGGAGGGACAGCGTCAGCCAGTCCGGGATCCCGGTGCCCTCGGGGATGATCGGGAACTGGTCGCACTGGTTCTGGAACAGCTGCCCGGAGCGGGCCAGCGCCACGAACGCCGACGCCTGGAGGACACCCAGGCCCAGCGTCAGGTAGCGGGTGTACTGGGTGATCTTCGCCTGGCCGGCCTGGCCCTCCTTGCGGAGCTGCTCGAGCCGCGGGATGACCACGGTCAGCAGCTGCAGGATGATCGACGCGGTGATGTAGGGCATGATGCCCAGCGCGAAGACCGAGAGCTGCAGCAGCGCGCCGCCGGAGAAGAGGTTGAGCAGGTTGAGGACCCCGGTGGAGCCGTTCTCCAGGGTGTCGAGGCACTTCTGCACGTTGCCGTACGAGACACCCGGGCTGGGCAGCGTAGCCCCGAGCCGGTAGACCGCGATGATGCCTACTGTGAACAGCAGCTTCTTGCGCAGGTCAGGCGTACGGAACGCACTGAGAAAGGCGGACAGCAACTTCTTCCTCCTGCGCGCGGCGGGCCGCCGGTGAACCCGGGCGGGTCGGGGTGGGTGCCGGGCGAGTGCCCGATATCCATAGCTGGGAAGGGACTCTAACAGCCCGATCCCCGTCCGGGCAGATGTGCCCGGCTACATAAACCGAATCCGATGTTACCCGGCGCACACGTGCCGGGGAGACCATGGCGCCCGCCCAGTTGGGACAACTGAGCGGGCGCCATGTGTCGTACAGCTCTTACAGCTCGGTGACGGTGCCACCGGCGGCGGCGATCTTCTCCTTGGCCGACGCGCTGAACGCGTGCGCCGACACCTGGAGGGCGACCCCGCCGAGGTCCCCGGTGCCGAGGACCTTGACCGGCTGGCCCTTGCGGACCGCGCCGGCCTCGACGAGCTCCAGCGGGCCGACCTGGCCGCCGTTCGGGAACAGCTCGGCGAGCCGGTCCAGGTTGACCACCTGGAAGACCACCTTGAACTTGTTCTTGAAGCCCTTCATCTTCGGCAGGCGCATGTGGATGGGCATCTGCCCACCCTCGAACGCCGCCGAGATGTTCTTGCGGGCCTTGGAACCCTTGGTACCGCGACCGGCGGTCTTGCCCTTCGAGCCCTCACCGCGACCCACGCGGGTCTTCGCGGTCTTGGCACCGGGCGCCGGGCGCAGGTGGTGGACCTTGATCGTCATTACTCGACCTCCTCGACCTTCACGAGGTGGTTGACCGCGAAGATCATGCCGCGGATCTCCGGACGGTCCTCCTTGACCACCACGTCGTTGATCCGCTTGAGACCGAGCGAGCGCAGCGAGTCACGCTGGTTCTGCTTGGTCCCGATCTCGGACCGGACCTGGGTGACCTTCAGGCGAGCCATCAGGAAGCCACCCCCGCCCGCGACGCCAGCATGGCGGCCGGCGCGACGTCCTCGACCGGCAGGCCACGACGGGCGGCGACGGCCTCGGGGGACTCGAGCCCCTTCAGCGCCGCCACCGTGGCGTGCACGATGTTGATCGGGTTCGACGAGCCGAGGCTCTTGGAGAGCACGTCGTGGATACCCGCGCACTCCAGCACGGCACGCACCGGACCACCGGCGATGACACCCGTACCGGCCGAGGCCGGCTTGAGCAGCACCACGCCGGCGGCGTCCTCGCCCTGCACCGGGTGCGGGATCGAGGCGCCGATCCGCGGCACCTTGAAGAAGTGCTTCTTGGCCTCCTCGACACCCTTGGCGATCGCCGCGGGCACCTCCTTGGCCTTTCCGTAGCCCACACCGACGGTGCCGTCGCCGTCGCCCACGATCACCAGGGCGGTGAAGCTGAAGCGACGACCACCCTTCACGACCTTGGCGACGCGGTTGATCGCGACGACCCGCTCGAGGTGCGGGGTCTTCTCGACGGGCGCGTTTCCGCGGCCGCCCTCACGGCGGTTGTCGCGGCGACCACCCTCGTTGCCACCGGACCCGCCGCCACGGCGCTGTTGACCTGGCATCAGCAGCCTTCCTTCTCTCTCGTGACGGGGTTTCTAGAACTCGAGCCCGGCTTCGCGGGCGGCGTCGGCAAGCGCGGCGACCCGCCCCGCGTACCGGTTGCCACCGCGGTCGAAGACGACCTTGGAGATGCCGGCGGCCTTGGCCCGCTCGGCGAGCAGGGCGCCGACCTTGCCGGCCAGGGCGCTCTTGTCGCCCTCCGAGCCGCGCAGCGAGGCGTCCAGGGTCGAGGCCGACGCCAGGGTGTGACCCTTGGTGTCGTCCACGATCTGGGCGACGATGTGCCGCAGGGAGCGGGTGACCACGAGGCGGGGACGCTCGGCGGTGCCGCTGATGTTCTTGCGGACCCGGAAGTGCCGGCGCGCACGCCCGACGGCACGCTTGGCGGCGACGCCGCGGCGGCGCTTGAGCAGCGTGGCGCTCACTTCTTACCTGCCTTTCCAGCCTTGCGGCGGATGACCTCGCCCTGGTACTTCACGCCCTTGCCCTTGTAGGGCTCCGGCGGGCGGATCTTCCGGATGTTGGCGGCAACCTCACCGACGAGCTGCTTGTCGATGCCGGCCACGTGGAACAGCGTCGGCTTCTCCACCGTGAAGGTGATGCCGTCCGGCGCCGGAACCAGCACGGGGTGCGAGAACCCGAGCGCGAACTCCAGGTCCTTGCCCTTGGCGGTCACGCGGTAACCGGTGCCGGCGATCTCCAGGCTCTTGCGGTAGCCCTCGGTGACGCCGACGATCATGTTGGCGACCAGGGTACGGCTGAGGCCGTGCAGTTCCTTGGCCTTGCGCTCGTCGTTCGGGCGGTTGACGTTCAGCTGCCCGTCCTCGGCCCGGTCGATCGTGATCGGCTCGGCCAGGGTGTGCGAGAGCTCGCCCTTCGGGCCCTTGACCTTGACGGTCTGCCCGTCGATCGTGATGTCGACGCCGGCTGGCACCGGGATCGACTTACGTCCAATACGCGACATTTCTACCTGTCTCCCGTTACCAGACGAAGGCGAGGACTTCCCCGCCAACGCTCCGCTTGCGGGCCTGCCGGTCGGTGAGCAGCCCCTGGGACGTCGAAATGATCGCCACGCCCAGCCCGCCGAGCACCCGCGGGAGCCCGTCCGACTTGGCGTAAACCCGCAGACCGGGCTTGGACACGCGCTTGATGCCGGCCAGGCTCCGCTCCCGGTTCTGGCCGTACTTCAGCTCGACGACCAGTCGCTTGCCGACGGCGCCCTCCTCGGGCTCCTCGACCGACCAGGTGGCGATGTAACCCTCGGCCTTGAGGACCTCGGCGATGTTCGCCTTGATCTTCGAGTAGGGCATCGTCACCCGGTCGTGGTACGCCTGGTTGGCGTTACGCAGACGCGTGAGCATGTCTGCGATCGGGTCGGTCATCGTCATGGAATTCGTCAGCCTTTCTCGCCGGGGTTCCCGGGGCGGTGAGCCCCGGGCCTACGGCGAAGAGCAATAGCTATTACCAGGAAGCCTTGGACACGCCGGGCAGCTCACCGCGGTGGGCCATCTCCCGGATGCACACCCGGCAGAGACCGAACTTGCGGTAGACCGCCTTGGGACGCCCGCACCGCTGGCAGCGGGTGTACGCGCGAACCGAGAACTTCGGCTTCGCGGCCGCCTTGAGGATCAGCGCCTTCTTGGCCATCTCAGTTCTCCTTGAACGGGAAGCCCAGGAGCTTGAGCAGCGCCCGGCCCTCGTCGTCGGTCGTGGCGGTCGTGACCACCGTGATGTCCATGCCCCGCTGCCGATCGATCTTGTCCTGGTCGATCTCGTGGAACACCGACTGCTCGGTCAGACCGAACGTGTAGTTGCCGTGCCCGTCGAGCTTGCGTCCGTCGAGACCACGGAAGTCGCGGATACGCGGCAGCGCGATCGACAGCAGCCGGTCCAGGAACTCCCACATCCGGTCACCCCGGAGGGTCACCTTCGCGCCGATCGGCATGCCCTCGCGGAGCTTGAACTGCGCGATGGACTTGGTCGCCCGCCGCACCTGCGGCTTCTGGCCGGTGATGGTGGCCAGGTCCCGGACGGCGCCGTCGATCAGCTTGGCGTCCCGGGCGGCCTCGCCGACACCCATGTTGACGACGATCTTGACCAGCCGCGGCACCTGCATCGGGTTGCCGTACTTGTGCTGCTCCTGCAGCTGGGCCACGATCTCGTTGCGGTACCGCTCCTTGAGGCGCGGCATGGTCTTGGTTTCGGTAGCCGTGGTCATCACAGGTCCTTACCGGTGCTACGCGCGATGCGGACCTTCTGGCCGTTTTCGTCGATCCGGTAACCGACGCGGGTCGGCTTGCCGTCGGAGTCCAGGACCTGCACGTTCGAGACGTGGATCGGGGCCTCCTGGGTGACGATGCCACCGGTCTTGGCGCCACGCTGGGTGGTGCTGATGCGGGTGTGCTTCTTGACCCGGTTCACGCCCTCGACCAGGACCTTGTCCTGCCGCGGATAGGCCGCGATGACCTTGCCCTTGGCACCCTTGTCCTTGCCGGCGATGACGACGACCGTGTCGCCCTTCTTGACCTTCACGGTCACAACACCTCCGGCGCGAGAGAGATGATCTTCATGAACCGCTTGTCCCGCAGCTCCCGACCCACCGGGCCGAAGATACGGGTGCCGCGCGGGTCCCCGCCGTCCTTGATGATGACGGCGGCGTTCTCGTCGAAGCGGATGTACGAACCGTCCGGCCGCCGCTTCTCCTTGGCGGTGCGAACGACGACAGCCTTGACGACGTCGCCCTTCTTCACACCGGCACCCGGGATCGCGTCCTTGACGGTGGCCACGATGACGTCGCCGATGCTCGCGTAGCGCCGACCGGAGCCACCGAGAACCCGGATGCACAGGATCTCCCGAGCACCCGTGTTGTCGGCGACGCGCAGTCGCGACTCCTGCTGAATCACGTCTATCTCCTATGTCTGCCGGTTCTCCGGCCGCGCGAGGCGGCCGGAGCCTGGCGGAACCCGCGCCCGACTGACGCCGGGCGAGCTTGAGCCTTCGCTACTTGGCCTTTTCCAGGATCTCCACGAGCCGCCACCGCTTGGTGGCGGACAACGGCCGGGTCTCCATGATCAGGACCCGGTCGCCGATGCCGGCGGTGTTCTGCTCGTCGTGCACCTTCAGCTTGCTGGTACGGCGCATGATCTTGCCGTACAGCGCGTGCTTGACCCGGTCCTCGACCTCGACGACGACGGTCTTTTCCATCTTGTCGCTGACCACGAGGCCCTCACGCACCTTGCGGCGGGCCCGCGCGGCGGCGGTGGTGTTCTCGCTCATGATGCAGTCACCTCAGTCGGCGCGGCCGAGAGACCCAGCTCGCGCTCACGCATGATCGTGTAGATCCGGGCGATCTCCCGACGGATGACCTGCAGCCGCCGGTTGTTGTCCAGCTGCCCGGTTGCGGCCTGCACGCGGAGGTTGAACAGCTCCGCCTTGGCCTCGCGCAGCTTCGTGACCAGCTCCTCCTCGGAGAGCTCACGCAGCTCGGAGGCCTTAACGCCCGCTGCCATCAGGATTCACCCACTTCGCGCGTAACAATGCGGCACTTCATCGGGAGCTTGTGGATCGCGCGACGCATCGCCTCTCGCGCGATCTGCTCGTTGGGGAAGGACATCTCGAAGAGGACCCGCCCCGGCTTCACGTTGGCAACCCACCACTCGGGCGAACCCTTACCGGAACCCATCCGGGTCTCGGCCGGCTTCTTGGTGAGGGCCTGGTCCGGGAAGATCGTGATCCAGACCTTGCCACCACGCTTGATGTGGCGGGTCATCGCGATACGGGCCGACTCGATCTGGCGGTTGGTCACGTACGCCGGCTCGAGAGCCTGGATCCCGAACTCGCCGAACACCACCCGGTTACCACCCTTGGACGCGCCGTGGCGGTCCGGGTGGTGCGGCTTGCGGAAGCCCTTCGGGGGCTTGCGCGGCATCAGCATCTGTCAGCCCTCCTGCTGCGTTTCTGCCGCGGCGGAGACGGCGGCGGGATCCACCGCGTCACCACTCGGCGTCTCGGCCTGCTGCGCGATGGTGGTCGCGGCGGCCCGGCCGGTCTCGGTGCCGCCGGCGGTCGTGCCGGACGAGCCGGACCGACCACGGCGCGGCCGCTCGGGGCGGTCGCCGCGCTCACGGCGCGGGCGCGACGGAGCCTCGGCCGGGGTCTCCCGACCCGGCACCGCGTCGCCCTTGTAGATCCAGACCTTCACGCCGATCCGGCCGAAGGTGGTACGGGCCTCGAAGAAGCCGTACTCGATGTTGGCCCGCAGCGTGTGCAGCGGGACCCGGCCCTCGCGGTAGAACTCGGTCCGGCTCATCTCGGCGCCGCCGAGACGGCCCGAGACCTGGACCCGGATGCCCTTGCAGACCGGGTTCTTCATCGCGGACTGCATGGCCTTGCGCATCGCCCGACGGAAGCTGACCCGGCTGGACAGCTGCTCGGCGACGCCCTGGGCGACGAGCTGCGCGTCCGACTCGGGGCTCTTCACCTCGATGATGTTCAGCTGGACCTGCTTGCCGGTCAGCTTCTCGAGCTCGCCGCGGATCCGGTCGGCCTCCGCACCCTTGCGGCCGATGACGATGCCCGGCCGGGCGGTGTGGATGTCGACCCGGACCCGGTCCCGGGTGCGCTCGATGTCGACCTTGGAGATGCCGGCACGCTCGAGGCCCTTGGACATCATGCGGCGGATCTTGACGTCCTCGCCGATGTAGTCCTTGTAGAGCTTGTCCGCGAACCAGCGGGACTTCCAGTCGGTCGAGATGCCGAGCCGGAACCCGTGCGGGTGAACCTTCTGACCCATTACTCGGCGCCCTCCGTCTTGCTCTGCGTCTCAGCCGGCTCCGCCTGCTTCGCCGGGGCCGCCTTCTTCGCCGCGGCCTTCTTCGGCGCGGCCGGCGCCACGGCCTCGACCGCGACGGTGATGTGGCAGGTGCGCTTGCGGATCCGGTACGCCCGGCCCTGCGCCCGCGGCTGGAACCGCTTCATGGTCGGGCCCTCGTCCACGTACGCCTCGCTGACGAGCAGCGCGTCGGGGTCCAGCCGCTCGTTGTTCTCCGCGTTGGCGATCGCGCTCGCGAGCACCTTGTACACCTGCTCGCTCGCAGCCTGCGGCGCGAACTGCAGCACCGTGAGCGCCTCCTTCGCGGGCAGGCCGCGGACGAGGTTGACCACCCGGCGCGCCTTCATCGGCGAGATGCGCACGTGCCGCGCAACCGCCCGCGCGCCCGGAAGCACCGGAGCGTCGCCCTTTCCTGGCATCGCTGTAACCCCTTGTTCCTCTATCCGTATGCCCGCGGCGTCAGCGCCGACGGCTCTTCCGGTCGTCCTTCTCGTGACCCTTGAACGTGCGGGTCAGCGCGAACTCGCCGAGCTTGTGCCCGACCATCGCCTCGGTCACGAACACCGGGACGTGCTTGCGTCCGTCGTGCACGGCGATCGTGTGACCCAGCATCTCCGGGATGATCGTCGAGCGCCGCGACCAGGTCTTGATGACGTTCTTCGAGCCCTTGTCGTTCTGCGTCTCCACCTTCTTGAGCAGGTGGTCGTCGACGAACGGGCCCTTCTTCAGGCTGCGAGGCATGTCTTATCTCCCTCAGCCGCGCTTACGCGTGGCGTAGCGGCGGCGGACGATCAGCCGGTCACTCGGCTGGCCCTTACGACGGGTGCGGCCCTCGGGCTTACCCTGCGGGTTGACCGGGTGGCGACCGCCGGAGGTCTTACCCTCACCACCACCGTGCGGGTGGTCGACCGGGTTCATCGCGACACCACGGACGGTCGGGCGCTTGCCCTTCCACCGCATCCGGCCGGCCTTGCCCCAGTTGATGTTCGACTGGTCGGCGTTGCCGATCTCGCCGATGCTGGCGCGACAGCGGACGTCGACCCGCCGGATCTCACCGGACGGCATGCGCAGGGTCGCGTACGCGCCCTCGCGGCCGAGCAGCTGGATGCCGACGCCGGCCGAGCGGGCCAGCTTGGCGCCGCCGCCCGGGCGCAGCTCCACGTTGTGGATGGTGGTACCGACCGGGATGTTGCGCAGCGGCAGGTTGTTGCCCGGCTTGATGTCGGCGCCCGGACCGGACTCGACCGCGTCGCCCTGCTTCAGGTCCTTCGGCGCGAGGATGTAGCGCTTCTCGCCGTCGGCGTAGTGCAGCAGCGCGATGCGCGCGGTGCGGTTCGGGTCGTACTCGATGTGGGCGACCTTCGCCGGCACGCCGTCCTTGTCGACCCGCTTGAAGTCGATCAGACGGTACTGGCGCTTGTGACCGCCACCGTGGTGCCGCGTGGTGATCCGGCCGTGGGCGTTGCGTCCGCCCTTCTTCGGCAGCGGAGCCAGCAGCGACTTCTCGGGCGTCGACCGGGTGATCTCGGCGAAGTCGGCGACGCTCGAGCCACGCCGGCCCGGCGTCGTCGGCTTGTACTTACGGATAGCCATTGTCTACACCCCTCAGCTGACCGGGCCGCCGAAGGCCTCGATACGGTCACCGTCAGCCAGCTTCACCATCGCCCGCTTGGTGTCCTTGCGCTTGCCGAACCCGGTGCGGGTCCGCTTGCGCTTGCCCTCGCGGTTGAGCGTGTTGACCGTCAGGACGCGGACGTTGAAGATCTGCTGGATAGCGATCTTGATCTCGGTCTTGTTCGCGTCCGGGTGCACCAGGAAGGTGTACCAGTTGCGGTTCAGCTCGCTGTAGCTCTTCTCCGAGACGACCGGCGCCACGATGATGTCGCGCGGGTCGGCGATCGTGCTCACTTGCCACCCTCCTCGGTGGTCTCGGCGGGAACACCGAGGAACTCGTCCAGGGCGTCCTTCGTGAAGACCACGTCGTCGGCCACCAGCACGTCGTACGTGTTGAGCTGGCCGGCTTCGATCAGGTGCACCCGCGGCTCGTTGCGCAGCGACACCCAGTTCAGCTCGTCGGTGCTGCTCAGCACGACCAGCACCCGGCGGGCGTCGGTCAGCTTGGCCAGCGTGGCCAGGGCGGCCTTGGTCGACGGCTTCTCGCCCGAGACGAACGCCTCGACGACGTGCACCTGCCCGGCGCGGGCCCGGTCCGACAGGGCGCCACGCAGGGCGGCGGCCTTCATCTTCTTCGGGGTGCGCTGGCTGTAGTCGCGCGGCACGGGACCGTGCACCACGCCACCGCCGGCGAACTGCGGCGCGCGGATGGAGCCCTGCCGGGCACGACCGGTGCCCTTCTGCTTGTACGGCTTCTTGCCGCCACCGGCGACCTCGCCGCGGGTCTTGACCTTGTGCGTGCCCTGCCGGGCCGCCGCGAGCTGGGCCACCACGACCTGGTGCATCAGCGCGACGTTGGCCTGGACGTCGAAGATGTCGGCGGGCAGCTCGACGGAGCCGCTCTTGTTGCCTTCGACGGAGAGGACGTCAACGGTGGTCACTTGGCCACACCGCCCTTCTTCACCTTGGTCTTGGCCGCGGTGCGGACCAGGACCAGCGCGCCCTTGGGGCCGGGAATGGCGCCGCGGACGAGCAGGAGGTTGTTCTCGGTGTCGACCGCCTGGACGGTCAGGTTCTGGACGGTGTAGCGCACGCCACCCATCCGGCCGGCCATCCGGGTGCCCTTGAAGACACGACCCGGGGTGGCGCAGGCGCCGATGGAGCCCGGCGAGCGGTGCTTGCGCTCGACACCGTGGCTGGCGCGCAGACCGTGGAAGCCGTGACGCTTCATCGGGCCGGCGTAGCCCTTGCCCTTGGTCTTGCCGGTCACGTCGATCGAGACACCGGCCGGGAACTCCTCGACCGTGATCTCCTGGCCGAGCGAGTAGTCCGCCGCGTCGGCGGTGCGCAGCTCGACGATGTGCCGGCGCGGCGCGACGTCGGCCTTCGCGTAGTGCCCGCTGATCGGCTTCTTGACCTTGCGCGGGTCGATCGTGCCGTACGCCAGCTGGACCGCGGAGTAACCGTCCTTGTCGGCGCTACGAACCTGGCTGATGACGCACGGGCCGGCCTGAACCACGGTCACCGGGACAACGCGGTTGTTGTCCCAGACCTGGGTCATGCCGAGCTTTGCGCCCAGGATCCCCTTGACTTGCCTGTCCATTTGTCCGGTCCCTACAGCTTGATCTCGATGTCGACGCCAGCCGGCAGGTCGAGGCGCATGAGCGAGTCGACCGTCTTCGGGGTCGGGTCGATGATGTCGATCAGCCGCTTGTGCGTGCGCATCTCGAAGTGCTCGCGCGAGTCCTTGTACTTGTGCGGCGAGCGGATAACGCAGAAACGGTTGATCTCCGTGGGCAGCGGCACCGGGCCTGCGACCTGCGCCCCGGTACGCGTCACCGTCTCGACGATCTTCCGAGCCGAGGAGTCGACGACCTCGTGGTCATAGGCCTTGAGCCGGATGCGGATCTTCTGTCCCGCCATGGTGGCTTCTGTTCCTTCTCTCGATGCCGCTGTGTTGCGGGCGCCTGTACCGGCTGGTACAGGCCCACTTCGCCGACCCCCGCGGTCGGGCGTGTCGCGCCCTCGGGCCAGGCTCCGCCCCGGGACTCCGGAGCGATTCTGACCGCGCGGTGGGTCAAGGCGCCGATCGCACTACCGCGACCTGAACGCCGTGCGAGGGTGGTTGGCGGACGGGCCGCCAACCACCCTACGCCCGACTGTCCTGCAGCCCGGAGGTTCGACGAAAGCCGAACACGGGCAGCGAACTGTCGTTACGCAACCTGACTAGTATGCCGCACGACCGGCGGCTGGTCTAATCGGGGTTACCTAGCTCACTTGATGATCTTGGTGACGAACCCGGCGCCGACGGTGCGGCCACCCTCGCGGATCGCGAACTTGAGGTTCTCCTCCATGGCGATGGGCTGGATCAGCTTCACCGTCATGGTGGTGTTGTCACCCGGCATGACCATCTCGGTGCCCTCGGGGAGCGTGACGACACCGGTGACGTCCGTGGTCCGGAAGTAGAACTGCGGACGGTAGTTCTGGAAGAACGGGGTGTGCCGGCCGCCCTCCTCCTTGGAGAGGATGTAGACCGTCGCCTCGAACTCCGTGTGCGGGGTCGTGGTGCCCGGCTTGATGACGACCATGCCGCGCTCGACGTCCTCGCGCTTGATGCCACGCAGCAGCAGACCGACGTTCTCGCCCGCGCGGGCCTCGTCGAGCAGCTTGCGGAACATCTCGATGCCGGTGCAGGTGGTCTTCATCGACTTCTCGCGGATGCCGACGATCTCCACCTCCTCGTTCGGCTTGAGCACGCCGCGCTCCGCGCGACCGGTGACGACGGTGCCACGACCGGTGATCGTGAAGACGTCCTCGATCGGCATCAGGAACGGCTTCTCGGTCTCGCGCTGCGGCTGCGGGATCGCGGTGTCGACAGCGGTCATCAGGTCCAGCAGCTTGCCGGTCCACTCGGGGTCACCCTCGAGGGCCTTCAGCGCCGAGACCCGGACGACCGGCAGGTCGTCACCCGGGTACTCCTGCGACGAGAGCAGCTCGCGGACCTCGAGCTCGACGAGCTCCAGGAGCTCCTCGTCGTCGACCATGTCGCTCTTGTTGAGCGCCACGACGATGTACGGCACGCCGACCTGGCGGGCCAGCAGCACGTGCTCGCGGGTCTGCGGCATCGGGCCGTCGGTCGCCGCGACCACCAGGATCGCGCCGTCCATCTGCGCGGCACCGGTGATCATGTTCTTGATGTAGTCGGCGTGACCGGGGCAGTCGACGTGCGCGTAGTGCCGCGCCTCGGTCTGGTACTCGACGTGCGAGATGGAGATCGTGATGCCGCGGGCCTTCTCCTCCGGCGCCTTGTCGATCGCGTCGAACGGCGTGTACGGGTTGAGGTCCGGGAACTGGTCGTGCAGGACCTTGGTGATGGCCGCCGTCAGCGTCGTCTTACCGTGGTCGATGTGACCAATGGTGCCGATGTTGACGTGCGGCTTAGTCCGCTCGAACTTCGCCTTCGCCACTGGTGTCCTCCTGTGGACTTCTTGGTTCGTTCGCCCCGGCGCGCCGGTCGGCGCTTAGGACTCTGTCGACAGCCTTTCCGGCCTGGCGGCCGGAGAGCTTTGGTGGGTTCTGCGGCGATGAAGCCTACAGGCCCGGTCTCACGCATCCCGACCGAGGTGGTCGCGGGCGGAAAGCACCCTCCCGCGACCGCCCCGGATCATCGGAGCACGTCAGGTGAGGTCACTCACCCGTCGCCTTGGCGATGATCTCCTTCGCGACCGAGGCCGGAACCTCGGCGTAGGAGTCGAACTGCATGCTGTAGCTAGCCCGGCCCTGGGTCTTCGACCGCAGGTCGCCGACGTAGCCGAACATCTCCGACAACGGCACCAGGGCCCGGACGACGCGGGCGCCGCTGCGCTCCTCCATCGCCTGGATGATGCCACGGCGGGAGTTGAGGTCGCCGATGACGTCACCCATGTTCTCCTCGGGAGTGGTGACCTCAACGGCCATCATCGGCTCGAGCAGCGCGGGGTCGGCCTTGCGGGCCGCCTCCTTCATCGCCATCGAGCCGGCGATCTTGAATGCCATTTCCGACGAGTCGACCTCGTGGTACTGGCCGTCCACCAGGGTGAGCTTGACGCCCACCAGGGGGAAGCCGGCGAGGATGCCGTACTGCATGGCGTCCTGCGCGCCCGCGTCCACCGACGGGATGAACTCCCGGGGGATGCGGCCACCGGTCACGGCGTTGGCGAACTCGTAGGTCGGGGCGTCGTTGCCCAGCGGCAGCGGCTCCAGGCTGATGATCACCCGGGCGTACTGGCCGGAACCACCGGTCTGCTTCTTGTGGGTGTACTCGACCTTGTCCACCTTGCGGCGGATGGTCTCGCGGTACGCCACCTGCGGCTTACCGATGTTCGCCTCGACGTTGAACTCGCGGCGCATCCGGTCGACCAGGATGTCCAGGTGCAGCTCGCCCATGCCGGAGATGACCGTCTGGCCGGTCTGGTCGTCCAGCTTGACGCGGAAGGTCGGGTCCTCCTCGGCCAGCCGCTGGATGGCGGTGCTGAGCTTCTCCTGGTCGGCCTTGGTCTTCGGCTCGATGGCGACCTCGATGACCGGCTCCGGGAAGGTCATCGACTCCAGGATGACCGGGTTCGCCGAGTCGCACAGGGTGTCACCGGTGGTGGTCTGCTTGAGACCCTGCACCGCGATGATGTCGCCGGCCTGGGCCGAGCTGCGCTCTTCCCGCTTGTTGGCGTGCATCTGGTAGATCTTGCCGATCCGCTCCTTGCGGTCCTTGGTGGAGTTGACCACCTGGGAGCCGGACTCGAGCGTGCCGGAGTAGATCCGGACGTAGGTGAGCTTGCCGAGGTGCTTGTCCGTCTGGATCTTGAAGGCCAAGCCGGAGAACGGCTCCGAGACGGACGGCTTGCGCTGCATCGGCGTCTCGCCGTCGGTGGCCGTGCCCTCGATCGCCGGGATGTCCAGCGGCGACGGCAGGTACGCGATGACCGCGTCCAGCATCGGCTGGATGCCCTTGTTCTTGAAGGCGGTGCCGGTGAGGACCGGGTTGGCCTTGCCGGCGATGGTGGCCCGACGGATGGCGGCCTTGATCTCCTCGACGGAGATCTCCTCGCCCTCCAGGTACTTCTCCATCACCGCGTCGTCGACGTCGGCCAGGGTCTCCATTAGCTTCTCGCGCCACTCGGCGGCGGAGTCGGCGAGGTCGGCCGGGATCTCCTCGACCGCGTAGTCCTCACCCTTCTGGGTCTCCCCGCGCCAGGTCAGCGCCCGCATCTCGACCAGGTCGACCACGCCGATGAAGTCGGACTCGGCGCCGATCGGGATCTGGAGCACGAGCGGGGTGGCGTTGAGCCGGTCGATCATCATCTGCACGCAGCGGAAGAAGTCGGCGCCGGTCCGGTCGAGCTTGTTGACGAAGCACATCCGGGGGACGTTGTACTTGTCCGCCTGCCGCCAGACGTTCTCCGTCTGCGGCTCCACGCCGGCGACACCGTCGTAGACCGCGACCGCGCCGTCCAGCACCCGCAGCGACCGCTCGACCTCGACCGTGAAGTCGACGTGGCCGGGCGTGTCGATGATCTGGATCGTGTGGCCCTTCCACTCACACTTGGTAGCAGCGGAGGTGATGGTGATACCACGCTCCTGCTCCTGCTCCATCCAGTCCATGACGGCACCGCCCTCGTGGACCTCACCGATCTTGTACGTGATGCCGGTGTAGAACAGGATCCGCTCGGTGGTGGTGGTCTTACCGGCATCGATGTGGGCCATGATGCCGATGTTGCGTACGTTGGCGAGCGCGTCTGCGGCGGCCACTTCAATCCCTACTTATCGTCGTCTCGACACAACTGGTGGCGGTTCCGGCGTCACGCGGACGCCGGAACCAGGGTGTTACCAGCGGTAGTGCGCGAAGGCCTTGTTGGACTCGGCCATCTTGTGCGTGTCCTCGCGCCGCTTGACGGCGGCACCGAGGCCGTTGCTCGCGTCCAGCAGCTCGTTCATCAGCCGCTCGACCATGGTCTTCTCGCGACGGGCGCGGGAGTAGGTGACCAGCCAGCGCAGGCCCAGGGTGGTCGCCCGGGCCGGGCGGACCTCGACCGGGACCTGGTAGGTGGCGCCACCGACGCGGCGGCTGCGCACCTCGAGGGTCGGCTTGACGTTGTCCATCGCCCGCTTGAGGGTGACGACCGGGTCGGTGCCGGACTTCTCGCGGCAGCCCTCGAGGGCCGCGTAGACGATGCGCTCGGCGAGCTGGCGCTTACCGCGCAGCAGGATCTTGTTCACCAGCTGGGTGACCAGCGGCGAGTTGTACACCGGGTCAGCGACCAGCGGCTTCCGCGGAGCGGGTCCCTTACGCGGCATCTCAGCTCTTCTCCTTCTTCGCGCCGTAACGGCTGCGAGCCTGCTTGCGGTTGCGGACACCCTGGGTGTCCAGCGAGCCGCGAACGATCTTGTACCGCACGCCGGGGAGGTCCTTCACACGGCCGCCGCGGACGAGCACGATCGAGTGCTCCTGCAGGTTGTGGCCGACGCCCGGGATGTAGGCGGTCACCTCGATCTGGCTGCTGAGCTTGACACGAGCGACCTTGCGGAGCGCCGAGTTCGGCTTCTTCGGGGTGGTGGTGTACACGCGGGTGCACACGCCGCGCCGCTGGGGAGACCCCTTGAGCGCCGGGGTCTTGGTCTTGGTCGTCTTGGCCTGACGGCCCTTTCGGACCAGCTGCTGAATGGTGGGCACCGGGCTTCTCCGCTCCCTTCGGCCGCTGTGTGGCGGCCGCGCCTTCTGCCGTAGCCGACCTGATGACCGGCTCTCCTACATTCCGACCAGGGCCACCTCGCGGAGGTCCCGGCACCCGCGGTCGGGCGTGTCGCCCAGCTCACGGTCCCGGCGTCGGCGCTCGCGCGTGTCGACCGGGGTCTTTCACCGGCACACGGCAGGCCGCGCGTCGGATCTTTGGCTTTGTCGTGCTCCCACGCGATCTCCGGATCGCCGGATCCAGCGCACGCACGAGTCGCCCGGGCTTGCCCGGGCACAAGGGGAAAGAGTACCTACCACAAGCGCACAGGTCAAAACGGAGTGGCCGGCGTAGCGTCTCACCCGCCCGCCGATCGAATTCGTCGCGCCTGTCCGCCCGTGATGGGCACCTACGGTCACAAGTGTACCGGCTTCCCCAGGAACCGACCCGTCGACCCCGGGGCGGCCCCGCTCACGCCCGGCCGTCGCGGTTCCGCGTCACGCGAGCGCCACCAGCAACGCCAGCCCCAGCCCGAGCAGGCTGAGCAGCAGGCCCGCCCCGCCGCAGCTCACGCCGGCCACCGCCAGCCCCCGTCCGGTGAACCGGACCGCCGGCGGCGGCGCCGCACGGCGGATCTGCCGCAGCCCGAACAGGCCGGCGACGACCGCGCCCGCCCCCGCCAGCACGCCCAGCACGGTGAAGGCGCCGGCCGCCCAGGCGCCGCCCATGCCGGCGACCGCGCCGAGGCAGACCACCAGCAGCGCGACGAGGATCGAGACGATCCCGGCCACCAGCGAACCGAGGGCGAGGCCGGAGGTGACCGGCGACACGTCCAGGTGCACCACGCCGAACGGCGTGCCGGCGACCGCCTCGACCCGCTTCGGCGGCCGGCCCGGCTCCCGCGGCGGCGGAGGCGTCCGGGCCGGGAGGGCGGAGCCGCCACCCCAGCCGGGACCCGGACCGGGAACCGTGCCGGGACCCGGAGGCGCGCCGGGACCCGGGCCCGGAGGCGTGCCCCAGCCACCGGCCGCGGGCGGTGACGTGTGTCCCGTCGGGGCGGGCGGGGCAGCCGTGTCGGGCCGTGCCCACTGCCCCGCGTCGGACGGGGCGGCGTCCGGGTGCGTGGCGGGGGGCGCCGCGGGGTCGCTGCCCGGGAAGCGCGCCGGTTCCGTCACGGGTCCTCCTGTCGACGTCTCGGCGTCCACCGCCGCGCGACGGACACCGGGCCAGGCTACCGCCGGCGGGCGGACGGCCCACTCCCGGCGGGACCCGTTCCCCCGGGCGGTCAGTCCACGTTCGGCGCGAAGTCCTGCCCGTAGGGCGCGTCGGCGAGGCGGACCACCCCCACCACCACCGCGGCCACCACGGTGACCGCGACCAGGACCAGGCCCGTCCAGGCCAGCCGCTCCCCCTGGCGCAGCCAGGCCGCGCCGGTCAGGAAGCCCCCCGACGCGTACGCCTCGCGGCGCGCCTGCCGGGCGAGTTGGAGTGCCACCGTGGCGGGCACCACGCCGCCGACGAACAGGCCGGTCAGCGCGCCGATCAGGCCCAGCGCGAAGACCGCCTTCGCCTTGGTGGCACGGGCCGGGTCCGGGTCGAGCGGGTGGCGCGGCGGCACCGGCGGGGCGACGGGCGCCTGCCCGGGTGCGGTCGTCATACCCTCCATCATGCCCCGGCCCCGCCGGATCGGGCCGGCCGATCCCCGGGACGCGACGAGGCCCCCGGCGGCTGCCGGGGGCCCCGTCGTCCGTGCTGTTTAGCGG
>NZ_JBFAVI010000099.1:0-23864 GCF_040679695.1 Micromonospora sp. NPDC052213 | reverse complement strand
GTCCCCCCGGGGGCGGCGGGGCCGCACCCGGCGGGCCCCCCCGGACGCGGGGGGGCCCGTCCGTGGGGGAGCGGCGGTCAGGAGTTGTAGAGGGCGGCGCCGATGACCATGCCGATGATCGCGCCGGCCACGCTGGCGACGGCGGCGTACCAGCCGAGCGGCTTGTCGCCGAGCACGGCGCCGACGATCCCGAGGATCAGGCCGACGAGGCCGAACAGCGGCGGCAGGAACAGGATCGCGATGACCGCGAAGACGAAGCCCAGGATGGTGCAGATGCGGGCGGCGCCGCTGCGCGGGCGGGCGGTGGTGTGCGTGTCGGCCATGTCTGCCTCCGGTGGGTGAGAGCCTGCGTTGCCAGGCCGACCTCTACCCACTGTGGCCGTTCGTCACGCCTCGGACCCACCCGCCGCCCCCGGTGCGCGCCGGGCCGCCCGCCCGGTTCGCGGGCCGCGCCGTGCGGTCCTCAGTGGAAGATCTTCAGGCCCACGATGCCGGCGATCACCAGCAGGAGGCAGGCGATCCGGGGCAGGTTGGCCGGCTCGTTCAGCGCGAGCATCCCGACCAGGGCGGTGCCGACCGTCCCGATGCCGACCCAGACGGCGTAGCCGGTGCCGACCGGGATCTCGCGCAGCGCGTACCCCAGCCCGGCCATGCTGAGCACCAGCGTCACCACGAAGACCGCCGACGGGACGGGACGGCTGAAGCCGGCGCTGCGGTCGAGGGCGATCGCCCACGCCGTCTCGAGGAGTCCAGAGATCACCAGTACGATCCAGGCCATTGAAGATCACCTCTGCGGTTGCGCCCGGACCTCCGGGGCCGGGACGAGTCGGGTCTGCACGTCGCGCGGGCGTCTTGGCCTGACCGGGTACGCCCACCACTCGTCCGGGACGGCCGTGGCCGTCAGGGCCGACGCTAGCACCGAACGGGACGTGCCGGAGGAGGGTGGTGAGCCCCGCCACCCCTCGTTGACCTTAACTTGACTTCAACTTGCAGTATGGGCGTATGCCGCTGCTCTTCTCCGACGCCGAGGTCACCACCGCGCTCGACGCCCCCACCACGGTGGCGGCCATGCGGGACGCCCTGCTCGCCGCGTACGCCGGCCGCCTGGTGGCCCCGCCCCGGGCCGCCGCGCCGCTGGGTGGGGGGCGGATGGTGCTCACCGCCGGGCACCTCACCGGCGAGTGGTACGGCTTCCGCTCGTACGACACGTTCGGGCACCCGGAGAGCGAGCAGGTGGTGGTGCTGCACGACGGGCGTACGGGGGCGGTCCGGGCGGTGGCGGTCGGGGAGGAACTGGGTTCCCGCCGCACCGGCGGGCTCGGCGGGGCCGCCGTGGACGCCCTGGCCCGTCCGGACGCCGCCACCCTGGGCGTGGTCGGCTCGGGCCGGCAGGCGTGGACGCAGGTCTGGGCGGCGGCGGCGGTCCGCCCGCTGCGCGAGGTCACGGTGCACAGCCGCTCCGCCGTCCGGCGAGAGGCGTTCGCCGCCCGGGTACGCGCCGAGCTGGGCGTGCCTGCGCACGCCGTGGAGTCGGCCCGGGCCGCCGTGGCCGACCGCGACATCGTGGTGCTCGCCACCACCAGCGTCACCCCGGTGCTCGACGCCGCCGACCTCGCTCCCGGCACCCACGTCAACACAGTCGGCTTCAAGCAGGTCGACCGGCACGAGTTCGGCCCCGACCTGCTGGACGCCGCCGACCTGCTGGTCACCGACTCGCCGGCGCAGGCCGCCGCGTACGACCCGCCGATGCTCGCGGCGCTGCCGGCGTACGCCGGGCGGCTGCGCGACCTGGGCGGGGTGCTGGCCGGCGCGGTGCCGGGCCGGACCGGCGCGGACCAGGTCTCGGTCTTCTGCTCGACCGGCCTGGCCGGCACCGAGGTGTTCCTGCTCGACCGCCTGGTCCGGGTCGGCGCGGCGGCCGTCTGACCGGCGTGGCGTCCGTCACCCCGCCCCGCCAGGAGTGTCAGGAAGCATCCTTGCCCACCGGGCGCGTCAACGGGTGCCCTGTCTCGCGGGACGGGCGTGCGTGGGGGATCGCGGACGGCCCGGTACCCTCGGATGGTGTCTGCCACCTCTCCTTCCGACAACTCCGACGGCCGCCGCGTCGCCCTGCTGACGCTGGGCTGCGCCCGCAACGAGGTCGACTCGGAGGAGTTGGCCGCCCGGCTGCACGCCGAGGGCTGGCAGGTCACCACCGACGGCGAGGGCGCCGACGTGGTGGTCGTGAACACCTGCGGCTTCGTGGAGAAGGCGAAGCAGGACTCCATCCAGACCCTGCTGGCCGCCGCCGACACCGGCGCGAAGGTGGTCGCGGCCGGCTGCATGGCCGAGCGGTACGGCCGTGAGCTGGCCGACAGCCTCCCCGAGGCGCAGGCCGTGCTCAGCTTCGACGACTACCCGGACATCGCCGCCCGGCTGGACGCCGTGGTCGCCGGCGAGGCGATCCACGCGCACACCCCGCGCGACCGCCGCGAGCTGCTCCCGCTGACCCCGGTCTCCCGGCGGGACAGCGCGGTGTCGCTGCCCGGCCACGGCACCCCCGCCCGGGGCGTCACCGAGACCGACGAGCACACCCCGGCGCACCTGCGCCAGGTGCTGCGCCGCCGGCTCGACACCGGTCCGGTCGCCTCGCTGAAGCTCGCCAGCGGCTGCGACCGGCGCTGCGCGTTCTGCGCCATCCCCGCCTTCCGCGGTGCCTTCGTCTCGCGTACGCCGGACGAGCTGCTCGCCGAGGCGGAGTGGCTGGCCAAGACCGGCGTCCGCGAGCTGGTGCTGGTCAGCGAGAACTCGACCTCGTACGGCAAGGACCTGGGCGATCCCCGGGCGCTGGAGAAGCTGCTGCCGCAGCTCGCCGCGATCGACGGCATCGTCCGGGTGCGGGCGAGCTACCTCCAGCCGGCCGAGACCCGGCCCGGCCTGGTCGAGGCGATCGCCACCACGCCCGGCGTGGCCCCGTACTTCGACCTGTCGTTCCAGCACTCCAGCGAGCCGGTGCTGCGCCGGATGCGTCGCTTCGGCTCCACCGACCGGTTCCTGGAGCTGCTGGCGAGCGCCCGCGCCCTGGCCCCGGAAGCGGGCGCGCGGAGCAACTTCATCGTCGGCTTCCCCGGCGAGACCCGCGCCGACTACCAGGAGCTGGTCCGCTTCCTGACCGAGGCGCGGCTCGACGCGATCGGCGTGTTCGACTACAGCGACGAGGACGGCACCGAGGCCGCCGGGCTGCCCGGCAAGGTCTCCGCCGCCACCGTCAAGCGCCGGTACGACCGGCTCGCCGCGCTCGCCGACGAGCTCTGCTCGCAGCGGGCCGAGGAGCGGCTCGGCTCCACCGTCGAGGTGCTGGTCGACTCGGTCGCCGACGGCGTGGTCGAGGGGCGGGCGGCCCACCAGGCCCCCGAGGTCGACGGCTCGACCACCCTCGTCGCGCCGTCCGGCGGCGGGGTGGACCTCGCCGCGCTGCGCCCGGGCGACCTGGTGCGGGCGACGGTGACGGGCACCGAAGGGGTGGACCTCGTCGCGGTCCCGGATGAGATGATCTCGGCTGCGCCCGGCGCGGCACGGTGACGGCGGGCCCGGACAGAGCGGGGGAGCCACGTGGTGGGGTGCCAGGTGCGCCACGGCGGCCGGAGCGGGGGGCGGCGGTGACCGGGGCGACGGATTCCACGCCGGCGCCGGTGGTGGCCCGGGTGCCCGTGCTGAACGCGGCGAACGCGCTCACCGCGCTGCGGCTGGTCCTGGTGCCGATCTTCGGCGCGTCCCTGGTCATCTCGGGGATGACCCACGCCGGCTGGCAGATGGCCGCCTGCCTGATCTTCGCCGTCGCGTCGGTGACCGACCTGGTCGACGGCTGGATCGCCCGCCGCTTCGCCCTGGTCACCTCGGTCGGCAAGGTCGCCGACCCGATCGCCGACAAGGCGCTCACCGGCGCCGCGCTGCTGCTGCTCTCCTGGTACGACCGGCTGCCCTGGTGGGTGACCACGGTGATCCTCGCCCGCGAGCTGGGCATCACCGCGCTGCGCTTCTGGGTGATCCGGCACGGGGTGATCGCGGCCAGCCGGGGCGGCAAGATCAAGACAGCGCTCCAGATCCTCGCGATCACCTGGTACCTGTGGCCGATGCCGGCCGCCCTCGCTGCCGTCGGCCCGTGGATCATGGCCGCGGCGGTCGGGGTCACGGTGGTCACCGGTTTCGACTACGTCGCCCAGGCCCTGCGCCTGCGCCGTCCCGCCTCCTGACCCGGTCTCCCAGCCGGGGACCATGCCGCCCTCCGTGTGATCCTGTCGGCTCGGGGAGGATGAGTAGGCCCGGCGGGGCGGGGGAAGGATGTGGGACATGGATAGTGACGCGGACGGCGCGCGGCCGGTGGGCAGCCCGGCGGCGGGCGTGGTGCACAGTCTGGCGGAGCGCCACGAGACCCTGGCCACGGTGGAGTCGCTGACCGGGGGGCTGCTGGCCGCGTCGATCGTGGAGATCGCCGGGGTGAGCGGCATCTTCCGGGGCGGGCTGGTGGTCTACGCCACCGAGTTGAAGTCGCAGCTCGCCGGCGTAGCGGAGGATCTGCTGGCCGACCGCGGGCCCGTCGACCCGGATGTCGCGGTGGCCCTCGCGGAGGGCGGGCGGCGGCGCTGCGGAGCCGACTGGGGCCTGGCCACGACCGGGGTGGCCGGCCCGGAGCCGCAGGACGGCAAGCCGGTCGGGCTGGTCTACGTGGCGGTGGCCGGGCCCGCCGGGGCCGACGTCCGGCAGCTCGACCTGAACGGTGGCCGCGACCACATCCGCTCCGCGGCGGTCGTCGAGGCATTGCGGCTGCTCGCCGAGCGGATCCACCGCGTCGACGCGGGCGAGGCCGAAGCCGGGCGGACCGACACCGCCGCCGCCGGGCGGCGCTGAGCCGACCCGCCGGCCGAGCCGACCCGCCGGCCGAGCCGACCCGCCGGCCGAGCCGACCCGCCGGCCGGGCCGACCCGCCGGCCGGGCCGGGCCGGGCCCGACCCCGCGAGCCGAGCCGACCCCCGCGACGCGGGCCCACGTCCCACGCCGAGCCGTCCCACAGGCTGAGCAGACTCCGCAATCCGAGAGGCGGGGTGGGATGTCGGCGGGGCCGGCAACGGGTACGGTTGCGAGAAGGCTCCGACGGTCGGAGCCGGCACGACGTGCCGGACGGCCGCGCGAAACAGTGGTGTCCCTCAGGGGAGGTGCGAATGGTCCTGCTACGCCGGGTTATCGGTGACGCACTACGGGCGCGCCGGCAGGGGCAGCATCGCACCCTGCGCGAGGTCTCCTCCGCCGCCAACGTCAGCCTGGGCTACCTCTCCGAGATCGAGCGCGGCCAGAAGGAGCCGTCCAGCGAGCTGCTGGCGGCGATCTGCGACGCGCTGGGCGCGCGCCTGTCCGAGCTGCTGCGCGAGGTCAGCGACACGGTCGCGCTCGCCGAGCAGATGCCGGGCGTGCTCGTGCCCGTGCAGGACGAGACCGTCGACACCACCGCGGTGACCACGGTGCGCAAGGCCACCGGCCGGGGCGTGCACCAGGTCAGCTCCGACGGCAAGGTCGCCGTCCAGGTCCGCCAGGATTCGCCGCTGAAGGCCACGCTGCGCACCTCCCGCGTCCGCGGGGGCGACCGCGACGTGGTCTGCGCCGCCTGACCCACCCCACCCTCACCCCCCGTCCGCGTCCCATGGTCGCGGTGGCGACCGCCGCGTAGGGTTGATCGCGGACGGCGTCGGCGCTCGCTTCGCTGGCCGGTACGGATGCCCGGGTGGCGTCCGGCTGGGACGATGGAGCCACTGCCGCGCCGCAGCCGGCCGGGCCCGCCCGGCCCGGTCGAGGGCGGAGCGACGCTACTGAGGGGATACCGCGGAGATGGCTAACCCGTTCGTCAAGGGTTGGAAGTACCTGATGGCGCTGTTCGGCGCCAGGATCGACGAGCACGCCGATCCCAAGGTGCAGATCCAGCAGGCCATCGAGGAGGCCCAGCGCCAGCACCAGGCGCTCGTCCAGCAGGCCGCCGCGGTGATCGGCAACCAGCGGCAGCTGGAGATGAAGCTGTCCCGCCAGATGTCGGAGGTCGAGCGGCTCCAGGCCAACGCGCGCCAGGCCCTCGTCCTCGCCGACCAGGCCCGCGCCAGGGGCGACGAGGCCGAGGCCAACCGCTACGAGCACTCCGCGCAGACCCTGGCCACCCAACTGGTCTCCGCCGAGCAGGCCACCGAGGACCTCAAGACCCTGCACGACCAGGCGCTGGGCGCCGCCGCCCAGGCCCGCCGGGCGGTCGAGAACAACTCGATGATCCTCCAGCAGAAGCTCGCCGAGCGCACCAAGCTGCTCAGCCAGCTGGAGCAGGCCAAGATGCAGGAGAGCGTGGCCCGCTCGCTGGAGTCGATGTCGGCGCTGACCGCGCCCGCCAACACCCCCTCGCTCGACGAGGTGCGCGACCGGATCGAGCAGCGGTACGCCACCGCGATGGGCCGCGCCGAGCTGGCCGGCAACTCCGTCGAGGGCCGGATGCTGGAGATCCAGAAGGCGACCCTCGACTCGGCCGGCTCCGCCCGGTTGGAGCAGATCCGGTCGAGCATGGCCGGTGAGCAGCTCGGCGGCAGGCAGGAGCGGCCGCCCGTCGCGCGTACGGAGCCCGCCGCGCCGGCCGCCGACCCGGCCGCCGCCGCCCGGCTGGACGAGATCCGGGCCAGCATGGGCCGGGAACGCGGCACCGGGGACACCACCGCCGCCGGCTGAGGCCGGTCAGGTCGAGGAGGCAGCAGAGGTGGCAGACGAGCGCACGCGGTACTTCCGGCGCCTGAGTCGGTTGCGGCGGTCCGCCCGCCGGTGGAGCGTCACGGCAGGGGGCCTCGGCGGCGCGGCCGCCGTGCTGACCCCGTACGCCGGGCTCGGGCTGCCCGACGCGGCCTGGGCGGCCGGGGCGGGCGGCGCGCTGGTGCTCGCCGCCTGGCGCTGGGTCGACCTGCGCGCGCTGGCCGCCCAGCCGGCGCCGCCCGCGCTCGACCCGGCCGAGGCCGCCGCCCGGTCACGCGCCCGCCTTGTCGCCGCCGTGGAGCGGCTCCCCGCCGGCCCCGGCGTGCTGGCCGAGGTGCGCCGGGTGCGCTCCCGGGTGGCGCTGCGCGGCACCAGCGCCGCCGAGCCGTGGGCCCGGCTGGACCGGGCCGCCCTCACCCTCGCCGGGATGGCCGGCCGGCTGACCGGGCTGGCCGGGCCCGCCGTGTCGGAGGCGGCCGACGCCGACCGCTCGCTGCGGGACCTCGCCGGCCGGGTGGCCAGTGTCGAACGCGCGCTGCGGCTCGCCCCCGCCGACGCCCGACCGCCGCTGGCCGAGGCGCACCGGGCGCTGGCCGGCCAGCTGGAGCAGGGCGTCGCGGCGTACGAGCGGCTGGTCGTGGCCGCCGCCGGCTACGTCGCCGAGGACGCGCGTCCCGACGCCGACCACCCGGCCGCCTCCCGCCTGACCGAGGCGACCGACCTGCTGCACGGGGTCGCCTCGGCGCTGGCCGAGTTGCGCGGCGCGGGCGCGCCGCTGCGCACCCCCTGATCAGGGCGGCGTGGTGACCGGCACCGGGCCGGTGAACGGGGAGCTGCCGACGACGTTGAACGACCGGATGCGGTAGTGGTAGGTGACGCCCCGCGCCAGGCCGGTGTTGGTGAATCCGCGGCCGGTGACGGTGAAGGTCGACACCTCCCGGCTGAACGCCGGGTCCAGCGCCCGCTGCACGATGAACCCGGCCCCCGGTCCGGCGGGGGTGCTCGACGACCAGCCGAGGATCACCGTCGCCGTGTCGGGCCCGGGCGCCGTGGCGGTGGCGGTCACCCCCGTGGGCAGGCCCGGGGCCGGCGGCGTGGTGGCCCTGGCCACCGTCGACCAGGGTGACGCCGCCCCGAGGTAGGTGGTCCGCACCCGGTAGTAGTACGTGGTGTCCGGGGCGACCGCCGCGTCGAGATGGTTGTCGCCGACCCCGATCGCGGTGGTGCCCGGCCCGCTGCTGAAGGTCGGGTTGGTGGCCCGCTGCACGTCGATGCCGGTGGCGAAGGAACGGTTGGCCCAGCGCAGCGCGACCCGCAGCGGAGCGGCCGGCGGGATCGCCGCGGTCAGCCCCGCCGGCGCGGCGAGCTGCACCGACGCCGGCACGCTGTTGGACCAGGTGGAGCAGCTCACCGCGTTCTCCGCCCGGATCCGGTAGTGGTAGGTCACCCCGGGGGTGACGGTGGCGTCGGTGTAGCGGCTCGCCGTGGCCGCCACGGTGATCGCGGTCAGCCCCTGCGTGAAGGTGGCGTCGGTGGCCCGCTGGAGCAGGTGGCTGGTGGCCGTCGGGCGGCTGCCGTTGCCCGTCCAGGCCAGCGCGATCGCCGGCAGCGCAGTCGCCGAGCCCGGGGCCGGCGTCGCGGTCAGCCCGGTCGGCGCCCTGGGCGAGACCCGCAGCACCAGGGGCCGGGTCATGCCCTGGTCGCGGTGCCCGGCGAGCTGGCTGTGCCAGTGGTACTCCCAGCCCAGGTTGACGAGCTGGTTCACCACCAGCGACGGCCGGCCGTCGACCGGGCTGACCGGGGTCGAGCCGGTCCGGGCGCCGGCCGGGCGGGCCGGGTCGAGCAGCCGTACGCTGTCGCCGATCTTGAACGGCAGGGGCGGCGCGACGGGCCGCAGGGCGACGATCACGTCCTCCCGCGGGTCGACCCGGACCACCTGCTTCCAGCCCCGCTCGGCGGGGTGCGGCGGGCGGGTGGCGCCGTCCCAGCCGACCCGGTTGACCAGTTGGACGTCGCAGCCGGCGAACCGCACCGGCTGGGTCTGCCGGCTGTTGCCACGGATGCGCCAGAGCTGGGTGCCGTCGGCGGGCGCGCCCACTCCGATCGCCGGATCGCTCACGTGCAGCACCTCGGTGGCCGGATCGGTCGGGCCGAGCGGCAGGGTGGCAGGGGCGAGCGGCCCGGCGTGCGGGTGCCCGACGCCCAGCCGGCCGACGAGCCGGCCGTGCTCCGGTTCGAAGACCTGCTGCACCGCCTTCACCTGCAACGGGAGGAGCACCGGGGCGGCACCGGCGGTCGGCACGAAGCTGACCGTGGTGGCGTGCACCGGGACGACCGGCCCCCGGCCGGTACGGGTGCCGAACGCCGCGTCGTACGCCGCCTGCGGCACGATCGGCGGGCGCTGGCTGGCCGCGTACGCGTGGGGCAGGCGGTCCCGCAGCCGGGCCAGGTCGTACGGCGGCGCCGGGGTGCCGGCGACCCGGAACTGGAGCAGCGTCCGGGTGTTCGGGCCGTACCCGGGGCGGGTCGGCGGCGGGCCGCCCTCGGCGGTGCGGTCCGGGGCGCCCGTGTGGTGGTCGGCGCGCGGGTCGAAGCCGGGCAGCGGGGCGGGGCAGTCGTTGTAGAGGATCACCGTGCCGCCCGGCGGCACGGTCGAGAAGTCGACCAGCACGTCGGCGACCTCGCCCGGGGCGAGCAGCAGCGCGTGCGAGTCGACGTTGAGCACGGTCGGGTCCCGGCGGTCGTACCGGTAGCCGACCGGCTGGTTGGGCACGACCACCGGCGCGGGGAGCAGGCCGCCGTCGTTGCCGATCTGGACCAGCGCCGGGCCGGCGGCGCGCGGGTCGGGGACCCCGCCCTCGCGCCCGTCCGTCGGCCAGCCCGCCGGACGGTCCGGCGCGCGGACCGCCTCCACCATCGGCACCTCGCCGGCGTCCGCGTCGGCCAGGTCGCCCTCCGGGTCCCACATCGGGCCGTCGGAGCGGGCCCGGTAGAGCTGGAGGTTCAGGCCGCGGTCCAGGCAGGCGTTGAGGATCCGGAAGCGGTACGTCCGCGGCGCGACCTCCAGGTACGGGTACGCGATCCCGTTGACCAGCATGGTGTCGCCGAACGCGTCCGGCACCGCCGACGGGTGCGGGACGCCGGGCGTCAGCGGCGGCTCCTCCGGGTCCGTGACCGGATCGTGGTGCGGGTTCGGGACCGGGCCGGCGTCGGGCGTCCCGGGGTGCTCCCGCGGCCCGGGCTCGTCGGCCGTACGCGACCACGGGCCGTAGTCCCAGCGGCCGGTCGGGTTCGTCCCGTCGGCCCGGTACGGGTTCTGCCGGGGCTGGTAGACGTGCGGGTGCCAGAGGCTGCCCCGGGAGCCCCAGCGGTCCCGGTCCCAGGTCGGGTCCTCCCCGGCGAGCTGGGTGTCGTCCGGCACGAACGTCTTGTCCTCGATCACCAGCGGGAGCTGGTCGGCGGGCAGCACGCCGTCGGCGACGAGTTCCTCCTCGGCCGGGTCGGTGAGCAGGTAGAGCGCGAGCTGCCCGGAGTAGACGGTCAGCCGGGCCAGGCCGACGGTGTTGTCGTGGAACCAGCACAGCCGCCCGCTCTGCTCGTTCGGGTAGTAGAGCGTGGTGGCGCCCGCGCCGGGCGGCGGCATGTCGGGAACGTGGGTCAGGCCGATCCCGTTCGGGTACGGGGTGATCTCGCCCGCCGGGGTCACCCACTGCCAGGGGTTGCCGGCGCTGATCCACCCGGTGTGCGCGCCCGCGAGGCGCAGCACCGCCCGGTTCTGCGGGTAGGGCGCGGGACCGTCGAGCGGCCCCGTCCCCGCGCCCGCCACCGTCGGGTCGACCGGCAGGAAGAGCTCCCCGGCCCGACCGGTGGGGAGGTGGTTGATGAACTTGACCCGGACCGGGCGGCCCCGGCGGGCCAGGATGACCGGGCCGAGGTGCCAGGGGCGCCCCGCCGGCACGACCGTGTTGTGCCCGTTGGCGTCCGTGCCGAGGTTGAGCTGGCGGTAGCCGCGCAGCCGGGTCGCCGGCAGGTCCCGGTGCAGCCGCTGCGCGTACTGCTCCAGGACGATCTCGTAGTAGTCGCAGCCCGGGTAGCTGATGGTGTCGGGCACCGCCACGGGGAGGTGGCCGCCCAGCTGGGTGCGGCCGAGTGTGCCGAGGCCGGGCAGCGCGTCGACGAACTTGCGGATGCCGGTGCCGGGCACCACCCGGCCGTCGGCCCCGACGACCGGCAGCGGGCTGCGGGCGTAGTTCGGCACCGGGCCGAAGCAGCGCGGGACGGCCGCCGGGTCGAGGCTGGCCGGCACCACGACCGGCTCCTCCACGCGCCGGGCCGCCGGGACCGGCCCCGCCGGCCGGGACCCGGCGGTGGCGCCGTTTCCGGGGCGGGGCACCGCCCGCTCCCATGGGATCCGGAGTCTGCGGAACAGGTCCATGGCTCTCCCCGGTGTCCGGGCGCGGGGGCCGCCACGGCGGCGTGGCGGCCTGGTCGCGCGTCGCTGACGATGCGTGAGGAGTCAACCGCAGCATGCGACGCGACGGCGGGGGTTAGGAAGTACCCAATCGTCCGTATCTGTGGCGGGGACGCGACTTTTCCCGCCGCACCGGCGGAGTGTCCCGCCCGACACGCCGGCCCCACGTCGGTCGGCCGGTGACGGAGGGCGGGCCGACGTGGCCCCGGGGCCGTCAGCCGGCCGGGCGTTCGGGCTGGCAGACGGGGCACCAGTAGGTGACCCGCTCGCCCAACTCCTCCTTGCGGATCGCGGTGCCGCACCGGCGGCAGGGCTGGGCGCGCCGCCCGTAGACGTAGCTGGTCTGCCCCCGGTGCAGCGACCCGGTGGTGCTCTGCGTCCAGCGGCCCCGGTTGGCCGCGAGCAGCTTCTGCGCCAGGGCCACGGTGCCGGCGAGATCCGGCACGGCGCGTACCGGCGTCCACGGCGACACGCCGCGCAGGAACAGGATCTCGCACTTGTAGAGGTTGCCGACGCCGGCCAGGTTGCGCTGGTCCAGCAGGGCCTCGCCGATGGTGACGTCCGGGTGGGCGGCCAGCCGGCGTACCGCCTCGGCCGGGTCCCAGTCCGTGCCGAGCAGGTCGGGGCCGAGGTGGCCGACCAGCGATTCCTCCTCGGCCGTCGGCACCAGCGCCAGCTCGTGCAGGTGGTAGCCGACGGCGACCGCCTGCGGGGCGCGCAGCACCACCCGGATCAGGTGCGCCGGCCGGGCGGTCCACCGTTCCCCCGGCGCGTACGCCCGCCAGACACCCTCCATCCGCAGGTGGGAGTGCAGCGTCCAGCGCGCCCCGTCGCCTCCCGTGGTGGCGCCTCCCGGCGGTGCGCTTCCCGGCGGTGCGCTTCCCGGCGGTGCGTTTCCCGCCGGTGCGACGAGGCGGAGCAGCAGGTGTTTGCCCCGGCTGGCAGACTCCCGCACCGTCCAGCCGGTGAGGTCGGTCGCGGCGAGCTGGGGCACCCGGAAGTCGCTGCCGGTCAGGCGGGCGCCCGCCAGCGCGCGGTGCAGGACGCGGGCGGTGTTCCAGACGGTGTCGCCTTCGGGCACCCGTCCATCCTCCCTCGCCGCCTAGGACCCGGCGCGGCGGTCACCGGGCCGCGACGCGCAGCAGGTCGCCCGGCGCCACCGCGAGCAGGTCGACCGCCCGGCCGCCGTTGACCGCCACGGCGACCAGGCCGGCCGAGTCGGCGTGCACCACCAGCCCGCCCGCCGGGGCGTCCCCGAAGGTGCGGCCGTGCACGGCCTCGCGCCCGGCCCCCGGCTCGACGTCCGGCCGCACCAGTACCCGGGCCGGCAGCGGCACCAGCAGGTCGGCCGGCGCGGCCAGTTGCACGTTGCCGAAGTGGTCCACGGTCAGCACCTCGGCGGTGAAGCCCGCCGCCTCGGGCCGGACGACCGGCGCCGGCAGCCGGACCAGGGTCGCCGGGTCGACGGCCGGGCCGGCACCGGACAGCGGGGCGCCGAGCGCCAGCCGCGCGGCCACGGGCGCGAAGACGTCCCGGCCGTGGAACGTGCGGGACACCTCGGGCGCGAGCCAGTCCGGCGCGGTCAGCTCGACGGCCGCCGTGACCCCGCCCAGCGCCTCGGCGGCGTCGACGAGCAGGCCGTTGTCCGGCCCCACCAGCAGGCCGCGCGGCGCGGCCAGGGCGACGCCCCGGCGGGCGGTGCCGACGCCGGGGTCGACGACCGCCACGTGCACGCCCTCGGGCAGGTGGGGCACGGTCTGCGCCAGCACCGCCGCGCCCCGGCGCACGTCGGCCGGTGGCACCAGGTGGGTCACGTCGATCACCCGGGCGGCCGGGGCGAGCCGGGCGATGACCCCGTGGCAGGCGGCCACGAAGCCGTCGGCGAGACCGTAGTCGGTGGTCAGCGAGATCCAGGGCGTGCGGTCCATGCCGGGCAGGTTAGTCGCCGGCGGTGAGCCGCAGTTCGAGGATCAGCCCTCGTGCAGCGCGTCGACCGCCGCGCGGTCCCCGGCCCGGGGCGGCGCTGGCGGATATGGGACAGCCGGATGGCCGACCGGCCACTGCCGGGACGGGACCGGGTTGGGCAGACTGCCAGGGGTGACCAACCGCAGCCTGCCCGCCGTCGCGGTGCTCGTGATCGCCGCCGCCCTGACCGCCGCCTGCGGAGACGACGCGGAGGAGCCCCCGCGCGCCGCGCCCCCGGCCGCCTCGGCGTCGACGCCGGCCGCCGACGTGCCGTCGGGCCCCACGGCGCCGGGGACGGCCACGACCGCCACCACGCCCGCCGCACCGCCCACCGGCGCGGGGCCGGCCGGGCCGAGCGCCGGGACCACCGAACGCCGCCCGGCCAGCCCGCCGCCGGTGGAGTTGCCCGCCCGGCCGACCGGGACGCCGGGCGCGCGGCAGGTCGTCGACGCGTTCAAGGCGGCCGGGCTGAAGGTGCCGAACCCGCGGGACCGCTCGGTCGACTGCGGGCCGGACGGCCTCGGCCTGGGCTGCTCCGAGCTGATCGCCACCGACGCCGTCACCGTCTACGTCTTCCCGGACGAGTCGAGCGCCAGCGACATCGCCGAGACCTGGGGCGGCCAGTCCTTCCGGCGCGGCACGGTGGTGCTCAACTACCTGGAGGCGAGGACGCCCAAGGCTGACCGCCCCGGGTACGAGAAGGTCCTCACCGGCCTGCGCTGACACGCCCGGGCATCCGGCAACCCGGCCCCGTCAGCCCGTGAAGGACTCGGGGCCGAAGCGGCCCCAGGCCACGAAGGCGGCGATGGCGAGATAGACCAGGTCGGGCACGATCGTCATCGTCTCGCCACGGCGGAGGCGCATCGTCGCCGCGCCGACGAACAGCAACGCCACGCAGGTGGCGGTCACGGGCACCAGAACCGGCGCGATGTCGAGGACCGCGGGCAGGACCAGGCCCGCCGCAGCCAGGATTTCGAGGGTTCCGATGGCCCTGAGGGTGCCGGGGCTGAAATCCAGGACCCATTCCGCGGCGTGGCCCCCCAAGGAGGCCATCTTCTCCCTGGGTACGAACATCTTGGAGGTGCTGACCAGGAGGACAACGGTCAGCAGTCCGGTGGCGATCCACAGCCAGCGGTTGAGGTCCATCGGTTGCTCCTTGCAGAGTCGTGGGGATTGTCGTTCCTGGGTGGTGGTGGCCGGTGCCGGCTGCGCGTCAGCGACTCCGACGTTGACGATGGCGGCGCCGCCATCCATCCGGCGGCCTCGGCCTCACGTCACTCCGTGGGCCGGCGAGCCTGGTGAAACCTGCGGGCGACCGCCCAGGCGTCGGCCACCGAACCCAGGTGCTGGAGCTTGGCGGGGTTGATCACCAAGCGGATCGCCTGGATCTGCCCGTCGAGGATGTCGAGCGCCAAGGTGTTGACCGCCTTGTTGTCCCGGTCGCGGAAGATCGCGCCCGGCTGGCCGTTCACCTCGTGTGGCTCCAGGACGCCGCCGATCCGGACCATCGGCGCAGCGGCCGCGGCGAGCACCCGGGCCACGTTGTCGGCGCCGATGATGGCCCTGGGCAGTTGCGGGGCCTTGCCACCGCCGTCGCTGATCATCTGCACGTCGGCGGCGAGGAGTTCCCGTAGCCCGTCGAGATCGCCTTCCCTGAAGGCGTCGAAAAAGCGTTCGGCGAGTTCCTCGCGCTCCCTGCGGTCTGCCTCGAACCGGGGCCGGCCCGCGTCCATGTGGCGGCGCGCCCGCACCGCGAGCTGGCGGCAGGCCGCCTCCGAGCGGCCCACCGTCGACGCGATCTCGCCGAAGCCGAACCCGAACACCTCCCGCAGCACGAAGACCGCGCGCTCGAGCGGACTGAGCCGCTCGAGCAGCAACAGCGCCGCCATCGACACCGAGTCGGCCAGCTCCGCCGACCGCTCCGGATCCTCGTACGGGTCGGCCAGCAGCGGTTCGGGCAACCACTGCCCGACGTACTCCTCCCGCCGCAGGCGGGCCGAGCGCAGCACGTTGATCGCGACCCGGGTGACCACGGCCGAGAGAAACGCCTTGGTCGACGTGGGTCGTGTCGGGGAGGCCTCGTAGCGCAGCCAGGTCTCCTGGACCGCGTCCTCGGCCTCGCTCACGCTGCCGAGGATCCGGTAGGCGATCGCGAACAGCAGCGCCCGCAGTTCTTCGAACTCCTCGGCCCGGCTCACGCCGGCTCCTCCTCGAGGCACTGCCGCCCCGACGCTTCGCGCCTCTCCGCCGAGTTCGGTCACCACGGAGCGGGACCGTTGCGATCGATGAAGATCCCGGTCGGCCCGTCGGCGTCGATCATCGCGAGTTTGACGATCGAGTCGGTGCCCTCGGTGACGGTCAGCTGACCGGTGTGATTGTTCATGTCGGTCGCGGCGAACCTGCGAGTGGCGATCTCCCCGGGCGTGGCGATGTTGAACTTGATCTCCGGAAGCGCCTGGGCGTACCGGACGGTGATCATGTTCAGGGCGTATTTCGACGAGCTGTAGGCAAGCTCGTGCATCTTCGAGACGGGCTGGTCCGGATCGGTCACGACCGTCATGGACCCGGCACCACTGGACACCATGACCACCCGCGGATTGTTCGCCGCCCGCAGCAAGGGAAGGAGGGCGTGCGTGACCCTGATCGGTCCGTACACGTTCGTGTCGTAGACGGCGTGGACTTCGTCGGCCGTCGCGTCCGCTGGCGCGACACCGTTCCCGCTGGCGCCCGCGTTGTTGATCAACACGTCCAGCCGGTCGGTGTGCTCCCGCACACGTCGTACGGCGGCGGTCACCGACTCCTCCGACGTCACGTCCAGTGGGACCATGATCACGTTCGCGCCGCCGGCGGTCAGCTTGTCGGCGGCTGCTCGTCCTCGACCCGCGTCACGCGAGCCGAGGAAGATCCTCCAACCCTGCTCCCCGAGCCGGCGGGCGGCCTCGAGACCAAGTCCCTTGTTGCCTCCGGTGATCAACACAGAGGTCTGTTCCGAGTTCGTCATACCCCCGAGACACATACGCCGGCCCGGCTGTGACACGGTGAGCGCCGCGTCACAGCCATTCCACCAGGGGCCCTGCAACGACGGCTGCTGCCCCGCCACCACGTCCCGCGTCGACGCAGCCGCCGGTCATGGGGCCCGGGTACGGTTCAGCCGCGCAGGCGCAGACCGCGTGGGGTGGCCCGGAAGCCGGCGGCGGTGAGCGCGTCGCGCAGCGGCGAGGAGCGCACCGCCTCGCCGTCGGCCCGCTCGACCGACATCGCCCCCAGCGCGCCGGAGTGGACCGCGTCGGCGAGCGCCTTGCCGGCCGCCGCCAGCGTGTCGGCGTCGTCGGTGAAGGAGAGAATGGTCCGCCCGCCGCGCTCGACGTACAGCACCAGGTCGCCGGCGACCAGCACCACCAGGGCACCGGCCTTGCGCCCCGCCCGGTGCCCGGTCGCCGGGGCGGCTCCGTCGCCCGAGTCGACCACCCGTTCCGGCCAGGGCAGCGCCGCCCCGTACGGGTTGGCCGGGTCCGTCGCGGCGAGCACCAGGGTGGGCCCGCCGCGCCCCCGCCCGCCGTCGGCCGGCTCCGCCAGCGCCCGGATCCGGTCCACCGCGCCCGGCACCGCGAACTGCGCCGCGCCCAGCCCCTCCACGAAGTAGCCCCGCCGGGCCGCGCCGCGCTCCTCCAGGGCGGAGAGCACCGGATAGACCGCGGCGAACCCGCCGGCCACCTGCTCGGCCACGACCGCCCCCCGGGTCACCACGCCGTGGCGCTCGAGCAGCACGTCGGCCAGGGCGGCGGCGCGGCGGGTGGGGTCGGTGTCGCGCTCCGGCAGGCGCGACCAGCGCCCGGCGACGGTCGGCGGGCCGCCTCGGGTCGGCAGGGCCACCCGCCCGGGGCGGCGGTAGCGGGTGCGCGGCGCGGTCGGGCGGGACCGGTGCGCCCCGCCGCCACCGAGCACCGCCCGCAGCGGGGCCAGGGTGTCGTTGGTGAGATGACCGGCCCAGACCAGATCCCAGACGACCGCGGTCAACGCGGCGTCGTCCGTCGAGCCCACCCGGTCGGACAGCGACCGGAAGAACAACGCCTGCCCGTCGCCGAGCGCCTCCAGCACCGCGTCGTGCAGCGGGGTGCGGGTGAGCGCCTCGTCGGGCGGGGGCAGCAGCAGCGGGGCGGCGTCCGCGTACGCGAGGGTGACCCAGCCGTCCCCGCCGGAGATCGCCCCCGAGCCGGCCCAGAGCACCTCGCCGCTGGCGCACAGCTCGTCGAGCTGGGCGGGGGAGTAGTCGGCGACCCGGCCGGGCAGCACCAGGCGTTCCAGGGCCGACGCCGGCACCGCCGCCCCCTGGAGCTGCTCGACCGCCGCGGCCAGCGCCGCCACGCCGCGCGCCGACGAGCCGACCTGCTGCCACCGGGGCAGGAACGCGGCCAGCGCGCGGGGCGGCACCGGCTCGATCTCCCGGCGCAGCGCGGCGAGGGACCGGCGGCGCAGCAGGCGCAGCACCTCCGCGTCGCACCACTGGGCGCCGGCCGTGTCCGGGGTGAACTCGCCGGAGACGACCCGCCCCGTGGCGGCGAGCCGGCGCAGCGACTGCTCCACCACGGCCACCCCGAGCCCGAACCGGGCGGCGCAGGTGGCGGCCGCGAACGGGCCGTGCGTACGCGCGTAGCGGGCGACCAGGTCGCCCAGCGGGTCGGCCACCGGGGCGAGGTACGCCTCGGCGACCCCGACCGGCAGGGCCACGCCGAGGGCGTCGCGCAGCCGGGCCGCGTCCTCGACGCCCACCCAGCGCTCCTCGCCGGCGATGCGCACCCGCAGCACCCGGCGGGCGGCCGCCAGCCCGGTCAGCCATTCCACGGGCGCGCCCCGCTCGGCCAACTCGGCCTCGGACAGGTCGCCGACCACCCGGAGCAGCTCGACCACGTCCTCCGCGTCGCGCGGGCGGCGCTGCTCGGTCAGCCAGCGCAGCTGCCGCTCGGTCTCGGCCAGCACCACCGGGTCGAGCAGCTCCCGCAGGTCGACGCGGCCGAGCAGCTCGCCGAGCAGGGCCGAGTCGAGCGCCAGCGCGGCGGCCCGGCGTTCCGCGAGGGGCGCGTCGCCCTCGTAGAGGAAGGCCCCGACGTAGCCGAACAGCAGCGACCGGGCGAACGGCGACGGCTGGGCGGTCTCCACCTCGACCAGGCGCACCTTGCGGGCTGCCAGGTCGCGCATCAGCTCCGCCAGCGCGGGCTGGTCGAAGACGTCCTGGAGGCACTCCCGGGCGGCTTCGAGGGTCACGGGGAAGTCGGCGTACTCGCGGGCGACGTCGAGCAGTTGGGCGGCGCGCTGACGCTGCTGCCACAGCGGCTGGCGGCGGCGCGGGTCGCGGCGGGGCAGCAGCAGCGACCGGGCGGCGCACTCCCGGAACCGGGACGCGAAGAGCGCGGAGGTGCCGACGGACTCCTCGACGAGCTGTGCGATCTCCTCCGGCTCGAAGACCACCACGTCCGCGCCCGGCGGCTCGTCGGCCGTGTCCGGCAGGCGGACGACGATGCCGTCGTCGGACGGCATCACCTGGGCGTCCACCCCGTAGCGCTCGGTGAGCCGGCGGCCGATCGCCAGCGCCCACGGCCCGTTGACCCGGGCGCCGAGCACGCTGTGGACGGCCAGCCGCCAGTCGCCCAGCTCGTCGCGGAACCGCTCGACCACCACCGTGCGGTCGTCGGGCAGGGACCGGGTGGCCTCCTTCTGCTCGCGCAGGTAGGCCATCAGGTTGCCGGCGGCCCAGTCGTCGAGCCCGCCGGCCCGCAGCGCGGCGACGGCGGTCTTGTCGTCCTGCCGCAGCAGGGCGCGCACCCGGGCGCCGATGGCGCGGCCCAGCTCGACGGGCCGGCCGAGCTGGTCGCCCTTCCAGAAGGGCATCTTCGCCGCCTGCCCGGGGGCTGGGGAGACCAGCACCCGGTCGGGCGTGATCTCCTCGATCCGCCAGGACGAGGAGCCGAGCAGGAACACGTCGCCGACCCGCGACTCGTAGACCATCTCCTCGTCCAGCTCGCCGACCCGGGCGGCCCGTTCGGCGCCGGCCAGGAAGACGCCGAAGAGCCCCCGGTCGGGGATGGTGCCGCCGCTGGTCACCGCGAGCCGCTGCGCGCCGGGCCGGCCGGTGAGCGTGTCGGTGGCGCGGTCCCAGACCAGCCGGGGCCGCAGCTCGGCGAACGCGGTGGACGGGTAGCGGCCGGAGAGCATGTCGAGCACGGCGTGCAGGGCCGAGTCGGGCAGCTCGGCGAAGGGCGCCGCCCGGCGGACCAGGACGGCCAGGTCACCGACGTGCCACGGCTCCAGCGCGACCATGGCGACGATCTGCTGGGCCAGCACGTCGAGCGGGTTGCGCGGGTAGTGCAGCTCCTCGATGGCGCCACCGCCCATCCGCTCGGCCACCACGGTGCAGGACAGCAGGTCGCCCCGGTGCTTGGGGAAGACCACGCCCCGGGAGACCGCGCCGACCTGGTGCCCGGCCCGGCCCACCCGCTGCAGGCCGGCGGCGACGCTGGGCGGCGCCTCGATCTGCACCACCAGGTCGACCGCGCCCATGTCGATGCCCAGCTCCAGGCTGGAGGTGGCCACCACGGCGGGCAGCTGGCCGGACTTGAGCGCCTCCTCGATGTGCTTGCGCTCCTCCCGGGAGACGCTGCCGTGGTGGGCGCGGGCGATCACGGTCGGCGCGCCGGTCGCCCCACCGGCCTGGGCCATCATCTCGGCGGGAGTGCGGCGAACCGGGCCGATGGGGCCGCCCCGCGCGCCGGTGCCCCGGTCCGGATCGGCGGGGCCTTCCCACGCGTCGGCCTCGCGGGCCGGCACGGCCCGGTCGGCCCGCCCGTCGGGCCCGGCGGGCGGGCCGGCCGACTCGTCGGCGGCCAGCTCGTTGAGCCGCGCGCAGAGGCGCTCGGCGGAGCGCCGCGAGTTGGTGAAGACGATGGTCGAGCGGTGTGCCCGGATCAGGGAGAAGACGCGCTCCTCGACCGCCGGCCAGATCGACGCCCGGCGCGGCCCGGGCCCGCCGAGGTCGTCCTCCGGCGGCTCCTGCTCGTCGAGGCGGGTCATGTCCTCCACCGGGACCTGGACGCTGACCTCGATCGTCTTGGCGGTGGGCGGGGCGACGACGTCGACGGGCCGGGCGCCGCCGAGGAAGCGGGCGCACGCGTCGACCGGCCGGACCGTGGCGGACAGGCCGATCCGCTGCGCTGGCGCGGGCAGCAACTCGTCGAGGCGCTCCAGGGAGAGCGCGAGGTGCGCCCCGCGCTTGGTGCCGGCCACCGCGTGCACCTCGTCGACGATGACCGTCTCGACGCCGCGCAGGGAGTCGCGGGCGGCGGAGGTCAGCAGCAGGAACAGCGACTCCGGCGTGGTGATGAGGATGTCCGGCGGGGTGCGGGCGAACGCGCGCCGCTCGTCGGCCGGGGTGTCGCCGGTGCGCATCCCCACGGTGATCTCCGGCGGGGCGACGCCCAGCCGGGTGGCGGCCTGTCGGATCCCGGCCAGCGGCGTGCGCAGGTTGCGCTCGACGTCGACCGCGAGCGCCTTGAGCGGGCTGACGTAGAGCACCCGGCACCGGTGTCGGCGGTCGGCCGGGGCCGGCTCGCGGGCCAGCCGGTCGAGCGACCAGAGGAACGCGGCGAGCGTCTTGCCGGAGCCGGTGGGTGCCACCACCAGGGCGTTGCGGCCGGCGGCGACGGAACTCCAGGCGCCCGCCTGGGCGGCGGTGGGCGCGGCGAAGGCGGCGGTGAACCATTCCCGGGTGGCCGCGCCGAAACCCGCCATCGCATCCGTCACGCCATCCATCCTGCCCCGGCCGTCTGACATCCGGTCCCGGGCGGGCGCGGGTTGTGTCCTGGTCCGGCTCATACGCGATGGTTGTGCCGTTGACGCGTTAAGTCTTACTTAACTGCTTGCTTGCGACGCGCAACATAAAGTAACTTCACTCGGAGCCGACCGGGGTGGAGGGGATCGGATGACCGTCGAGCAGCGGAGCTTCGAGCCCGGCACCGACGTGCTCATCCGCAAGGTCGACAGTCACCTCGCCGCCGTCCGCGCCGGTCTCGCCGGCCCGGAGTTGGAGTTGGCCGAGCGGCTGGCCGCGGCGCTGCGGGAGCTGGTCGTCTCCACCGCCCAGGCCAGCGCCGCCGACCGGGGCCAGGTGCGCGCCGCGGTGCACTACTTCGTGCTGCGCCGGGAGAGCCGGGGCCGGCTGCTGTCGGTGCGGTCGCTCGCCGCCGCCCAGCGGGTGGTCAACAAGGTGGTGCTCCAGCTCGACCGCCCCGACCTGCTGGTGGAGACCCGCCGGGAGCGCCCCGCCCGGGAGCCCGCCGTCCCCGCCGCCGACATCACCGTCGGCTGACCTCGCCGCACCACGCCCATCGGCCCTGCGCCGGGCGATCCACGGCCCTGCGCCGGGCGATCCACGGCCCTGCGCCGGGCGATCCACGGGAAGACGGCAAGGCCAGCCAAGGGACGAATTCCCGCAAAACGGCCCGGCGGGCGGTCATCTGGCGTCTGATCGCACCTAGGTGCCGGCCCACCTCCGGCGCGCGCCGCTGCCACCTCGACCGGGAGTGCGGGTGCTCGTACTGCTGATCCTCCACCTCGTGGCGGCCCTCCTGGCGCCGCTGCTGGTCCGGCGGTGGGGTCCGCGTGCCTGCTACGCGCTGGCGCTGGCGCCGGCCGCCGCCTTCGGCTGGGCGCTGGCCCGCACGCCGGCCGTCCGCGGCGGGGCGGTGGTGGAGACGTACCCGTGGATCCGGCAGCTCGGGCTCGACCTGGCGCTGCGGCTGACCACCCTGTCCTGGCTGATGACCCTGCTCGTCGGCGGCGTCGGCGCGCTGGTCCTCGTCTACAGCGCCCGCTACTTCGGCCCCGGGTCGGTCGGGATGGCCCGGTTCGCGGCCGTGCTGGTGGCCTTCGCCGGGGCGATGCTCGGGCTCGTCCTCGCCGACGACCTGCTGCTGCTCTACGTCTGCTGGGAGCTGACCACGATCTTCTCGTACCTGCTGATCGGGCACAGCACGGAGCGGCGTGCCAGCCGCTGGGCGGCCGCCCAGGCGCTGACCGTGACCACCCTCGGCGGGCTGGCCATGCTGGTCGGGTTCATCATGCTCGGCCAGCACGCCGGCAGCTACCGGTGGTCCGAGATCGCCACCGGTCCGCTGCCCGGCGGGGCGTACCTGGTCACGGCGGTGCTGCTGATCCTGGCCGGCGCGCTGTCCAAGTCGGCGGTGCTGCCGTTCAGCTCCTGGCTGCCGGTGGCGATGGCGGCCCCCACGCCGGTCAGCGCGTACCTGCACGCCGCCGCGATGGTGAAGGCCGGCGTCTACCTGATCGGGCTGCTCGCCCCGGTGCTGGCGGGCGTCGGCCCGTGGCGGCCGGTCGTGGTGGTCGCCGGCCTGGCGACCATGCTGGCGGGCGGCTGGGCGGCGCTGCGGCAGACCGACCTGAAGCTGCTGCTGGCGTACGGCACGGTCAGCCAGCTCGGCCTGCTCGCCGTGGTCGTCGGGGCGGGCACCCCGGACGCCGCGCTGGCCGGCGTGGCCATGCTGCTGGCCCACGCCCTGTTCAAGGCGGCGCTGTTCCTCGTCGTCGGCATCGTCGACCACGGCGCCGGCACCCGCGACCTGCGGGAACTGTCCGGCCTGGGCCGGCGGGCGCCGCTGCTGGCCACCGTCGCGGTGCTCGCCGCCGCGTCGATGGCCGGCCTGCCGCCGCTGGTCGGCTTCGTCGCCAAGGAGGCCGTGCTGGCCGCCTTCACCGACCGGCCGGTGGTGCTCGCCGTGCTGGTGGCCGGCACCGCGCTCACCGTCGCCTACAGCGCCCGGTTCGTCTGGGGCGCGTTCGCCACCCGGCCCGGCGTGGAGCCCTCCGACCCGGGCCGGATCGCCGTGCCGATGCTCGCCCCGCCGGCCCTGCTGGCCGTCCTCGGGCTGGTCGCCGGCCCGGCCGCCGGGATCCTCGACGGCCTGCTCGCCCCGTACGCCGAACTCTTCGGCACGGTCGGCGGGCACCTGGCGCTGTGGCACGGCCTCAGCCCCGCGCTCGGCTTCTCCGCCCTCGCCGTGGCCGGCGGCGCGGCGCTGCACGCGCTGCGCGGCCCCCTCGCCCCGGCGCTGGCCCGGCTGCACGTCCCGGTCAGCGGCAACCAGGGGTACGAGTGGGTCATCGGCCGATTCGACCGGCTGGCCATCGAGGTCACCAGCGTCACCCAGCGGGGTTCGCTGCCGCAGTACCTCGGGATCATCCTGCTCGCCCTCACGGTGCTGCCCGGTGGGGCGATGCTGGCCACCCGGCCGTGGCGGGACCGGATCGACCTCTGGGACAGCCCGTTGCAGGTCGTGGTGGTGGCCGTGGTGACCGTGGCGGCGGTGCTCGGGGTGGGCGCCCGGCGGCGGCTGACGGCGATGCTGCTGGTGGGGATGACGGGCTACGGCAGCGCGATGCTCTTCGTGCTCTACGGCGCGCCGGACCTGGCGCTGACGCAGTTCCTCGTCGAGACCGCGACCATCGCGGTGTTCGTGCTGGTGCTGCGCCGGCTGCCCGAGCGGTTCTCGGCCCGCCCGCGCCGGCGCCGCTGGGCGCGCCGGACGATCGGCCTGGCGGCCGGGGTGGTGGCGGCCGGCCTGGCGGTGACCGCCGCGGCGGCCCGGACTCCCGCCGCTCGACCAGCTTG
>NZ_JBFAVI010000098.1:0-24203 GCF_040679695.1 Micromonospora sp. NPDC052213 | reverse complement strand
ACGGGGCGACGACGACGCCCACGCCCAGCTCGTCGGCGAGCCGGTACAGCTCGTCGGGGTCGACGCCGGGCGGCTCCCGGTCGACCCGGGCGCGCGCCGCCTTCCAGGTGTCGCCGCCGCAGTCGATCCGCCGCGCCAACCTGCTGGCTCTCGTGGTCCTGCTGGCGCTGTCCGGATGGGCAGGCTGGATCCTGCTGCACGAAACGCTGAGCATGCCGCTGATCACCGTCATCGTGGCGGTGGCGGCCGTGTGGGCCGTCGGAGCGAGCAGTGTGCACTTCCCGTGGCAGGGCCGGCTGAAGATCACCGAGGAGGCGCTGGTACTCCAGGGCACAGCGGCCCCGACGGGGCAGGGGCGATCCGATGTCGTCCTGCGCTGGGGCGACGTGAGCGAGCTGACCGTGACCCCCGCCACGGCAGGGTCCGTGGATCGAACGAGGATCACCGTCGGCTTCGCCACCAAAGCCGCGGCCACCCCGCTCTCCGTGCCGCCGTTCAAGGGCTACCTGCGGCAGCGGGTCAACGACGGTCCGATCTGGGTCGTGGGGGACGTCGTCGCCGACCCCGAGGAGATGGCGGAGGCGGTCGAGGCCGTCGTCCCGGACCACGTCACCGTCGCGGACGAGACGGGCAGCGCCGCCGGCGGGCCCCCGGCGGCCAACCGTCACGTCAACCCGCGCCGGGGTGGCCTGGTCCTGTGGATCCTGCTCGTCCTGGGCCTGATCGGGGGAACCTACTACTACCGTGACCAGGCCCGGGACCTGGTCACCCTCACCGAGGACGCGACGTCGGTGGTGGCGTACGGGCCGGCCGGCACTCTGCTCGGCAGCGCCGCCGAGGGCACGATCACCGTGTGGAACGTGGCCACCGGGCACGCCGTCGCCATCCTGTCCGGCCACGCCGACGAGGTCACCTCGTTGACCTTCAGCCCGGACGGGAAGTTGCTGCTCAGCGGCGACGACGGTGGAGCCGTCAAGCTGTGGGACGTCAGCACCCAGCGCAACACGGCCACCCTCGCCGTCGACGACGGCGAATTTCGGATCGTCTCGGCGCGTTTCAGTCCCGACGGCACCGCGTTCGCCGTCGCCGACTATGCCGGGAACGTCGCGCTGTGGCGGCTGGCCAACCTGGGCAGGCCAGTTCCGGTCGATGCCGAGGGCATCGACGTCGGCGTCATCCGGTTCAGCGCGGACAGCCGGATCCTGCTCGGCGTCGACGAGGAGAAAGGCGTCCGGCGTTTCTGGCAGACGACCAGCGGCGCCAGCGTCCGCCCTGCCGGCACCTTCGGTCCCATGGCGACCGTGCGGCCCGACAACTCCGTTCTCATCCGGGATGCGGGCTCCGACCGGATCCTGACCACCCTGCGCGGCAACACCAACAGCGTCACCGCCACCGCCTTCGGCCCCGGGGACCTGTTCGCCACGCGCAGCTGGGACGACATCCGGGTGTGGCGGACGACGACCGGGCGCACGGTGCGGGTCCTGGGAACCAACCTCTTCCGGCTCAGCGGTCCCGACTGCAATTCGCTGGCGCTGAGCCCGGACGGCGAGACCCTCGCGTGCGGGGGCGACGACGGGCTCCGGCTGTGGGCGTTCGGGGCAGAGCGGTGACGATGATCCTCCGGGTGACGGTCCGGGACGCCGGGACGGGGCTCTGCACGGACGCCGAGGTGATCGCGGAGCCGGACACGAACGTGGGTGCCCTGCTCTCGGCGCTGCCGGTGCCTGTCGACGGCCGACCGTGCTTCGTCGGCGCCGTCCGACTGGACGGCCGCTCGACGGTGGCCGACAGTCCGCTGGTGCCGGGTGCGGTCATCAGCGTGGGCGGGCCCGGTCCCGCCGGTCGCCCGGTCGGCTCCGGCGCCGGCGGCGTGCTGGAGGTGGTGAGCGGCCCGGACGCCGGCCTCGCCGTGGCGCTGCCCCCGGGCCGGCACTCGCTCGCCCGGAGCTCCCGGGCCTCCGTGCCCCTGCGCGATCCCGACGTGTCCCGGCGCGGCCACGCCGAGATGGTCGTCCACGCCGACGGCACCGCCGAGGTCGTCGACAGCGGTTCCAGCAACGGCACCTTCGTCGACGGGGCGCGGATCGCCGGGCGGACGAGGCTGACCCCGCGCGCCGTGCTGCGGGTCGGAGCCGACGAACTGCGGTGGAGCCCCGCCAGGGCCGGTGCCCTGCGGGTGGTGCGCGCCCCGGACGGGCGACTCGACTTCGACCGGGCCTTCGACCCGGCTCCGGTCGTGCCGAGTGTCGAGGTGACCCTGCCGGTCCACCAGCCCGCGGTGCGGGGTTCCGCCACGATGGCGCTGCTCGGCGCGGGGGTGGCCGTGGTGGCGGCGCTCGTCACGCAGCAACCGATGCTGTGGCTGGGCGCCGCTGCGGCCGTCATCGGGTACCTGGTGATGAGCTCGTCGGAGGAGAAGCAGGCCCAGGAGCGGGAGAAGGCCTTCACCGACGCGAAGCAGGCCGTCCAGGACAAGATCACGTCCCAGGTGCGGGAGGAACAGAGGATCCGTCACCTGCTCGCCCCCGGGCCGAGCAGGATCGCCGAGACGGCCACGGGGGAGCGTTCCGACCTGTGGACGCGGCGATCGGATTCGCCGCACGGCCTGACCCTGCGCGTCGGCACCGCCGACCAGCCGGCCTCCGTGACGGTACGCGGGGAGCCCTGGCCCGGCTTCGAGCCCCCGACGGTGCGGGCCGTGCCGGTGACCGTCGACCTGCGGGTCACCGGTGTGCTCGGCGTCGTCGGGGCCGACCAGCCCGTGGCCGACATGCTGCGGTGGCTGCTGATCCAACTGGCCACCCTGCGCGGTCCCGACGACCTGCGCCTGGTCGTGGTCACCGCACGGGACTCCGACGGGCTGGGCTGGACGCGATGGTTGCCGCACGTCGACGCCGGGGCGGGGGAGGCCGTGCCGTGCTGGATCGGCAACACCGCGCAGACGCGTGCCGCCCGGGTGGGGGAGCTGCGCCGTCTCGTCGCCGCCCGACGCGCCGACCGGGTCGCCGCGCCCGGCGGTCAGGTCGGCACGGAGGTCGTCGTCGTCCTGGACGGCGCTCTCGCCCTGCGGGAGCTGCCCGGCATGGACGTGGTCCTGCGCGACGGTCCGGCGGTCGGCGTGTACGTGATCTGCGCCGACCGGCACAGCATGAACGAGTGCCGGGGCCTGTGCGAGGTGGGCGAGCGCTCGGTGAAAGTCACCCGCAGTTTGGACGACCCGCCCGTCACCGGCCGGCCGGACGCCCTCGACGACGCGACAGCCGACCGGCTGGCCCGCTCGTTGGCGCCGATGCGTGACCGGGCCACCCTCGCCGCCGCGCAGCACGCCGTCCCGGGCCGGGTCCGCCTGCTCGACCTGCTGGGCCTGGACGTGCCGACGGGCGACGACGTGCTCGCGCTCTGGGGCGACGGTCGAGGGCCACGCACCCGGGTGGTGCTCGGCGCGGACGCCGGCGGGCCGGTGCACGTCGACCTGGCTGAGCAAGGCCCGCACACGATCCTCGGTGGCGCCACCGGCGCCGGCAAGAGCGTCCTGCTGCAGACCCTGGTCACGGCCCTGCTGCTGACCAACCGGCCGGACGAACTCAACATGGTGCTGGTGGACTTCAAGGGCGGCAGCGCCTTCCTGCCCTTCGAGCGCTGTCCCCACGTGGTCGCGCTCATCCGTTCCACCGGGGAGACCGTCGCCGACGTCTTCGACGACGCGGCCGCGGCGCGGGTGCTGGCGTCGATACGCGCGGAGGTGAGCCGGCGCGAGTCCCTGCTGGCCCGCTATGAGGGGGAGATCGACCGGTACTGGGAGAAACGTCGCGCGCAGGCGCAACTGCCGCCGTTGCCCCGGCTCGTCATGATCTTCGACGAGTTCGCGCGGGTGCTCGACGCCGCTCCGGACTTCGTCCGGGAACTGGTGAACGTCGCCGCCAAGGGACGGTCCCTGGGCATGCACCTCGTGCTGGCCACCCAGTCGTTGCAGGGCAAGCTGTCGCCGGAGCTGAAGAACAACGTCTCGCTGCGGATCAGCCTGCGCCAGAACGAGGCCGCCGACAGCACGGAGGTGCTCGGCGTGCCGGACGCCGCCGCGATCCCCGGTGCACTCCGTGGACGCGCGATGATCTTCTGCACCACGTCCGAGACCCGGGTGCCGCAGGAGTTCCAGTCCGGCTACCTCGGCGACCCACCGCGCTCCGGCGTCGTCGTGGCCTCCGTCCGTGCCCTCGAACGGGGCGACCTGGGCGTGCCGCGCGCCGTCGAGAGCACCCGCCCCGGGGACGCCGCGACCGACCAGGACCTGGCGATCGCCGCCGTCGAGGAGGCCGCCCGCACAGCCGGGCTGTCCGCTCCGTTCCGGCCGCTGCTGCCCCCGCTGCCCGCGACCCTGACCCTCGACGACCTGCCCCGCCGGCAGACCGCCGCCCCGCCGGCCACCGCCGTACCGCTCGGCCTGGCGGACGAACCCGGGCTGCAGGCGCAGCCGGCGGAGTTCCTCGACCTCGCCGCCGCCGACCGGCTGATGGTCGCCGGTGGTCCGCAGTCGGGCCGTACGACGTTCGCCCGGACCCTGGTCACGAGCCTCGTCACCCGATTCGCACCCGACCGGGCGCACCTCTACCTCATCGAGCGCCGACCTGGCGGGCTCGCCGACTACGCCGACCTGCCGCACTGCGGCGGAGTGTTCACCCCGGCGGATGCCGACCGGATCCGCCGCCTGATCACCTGGCTCGACCAGGAGACCAGGCGGCGCGCGGCCCACCGGCCGGGCCCGGGCGACAGCCCACGCCCCCACGTCGTGGTCGTCGTCGACGGCTGGGAGCACTTCGAGGACCACGGCGACCCCGACTTCGTGGAGACCCCGCTGCTCGCCACGCTCCGCGGCGTCGTCACCGCGGGCGCCCCCCTCGGTGTGCACGTCATCCCCCTCGGCGGCCAGGACATGCTCAACCACAAGCTGCCGAGCCTGTACAACCGGCGGCTGCTCCTGCCGTTCCCGAAGGAGGACACCCGGCGTGCGCAGCTGAGCTCCGCGATGGCCAGTCCACCCCCGCTGCCCGGGCGCGCCGTCGACGCCGGCAGCGGCCGACACGTCCAGGTCTGTCAGCCCACGCCGTCCGCCGCGCGTCTCGTGGCCGAAGCCGGCGCTGTCGCCCGGGACGTCGACCCCGCCCGGCTGCCCCGACGGTTCCCCGCACTGCCCACCCGGATCACCCTCCGCGAGCTGGCCCCGCCCGACGCACCCCCGAGCGCCACCTGGATTCCCCTCGGTGTCGGCGGAGCCGACAACACCACCCTCGGCGTCGACCTCTTCGAGGCCGGGCCCCACCTGCTCATGGTCTCGGGGCCGCCGGGGGCCGGTCGTACCACCGCCGCCGCCACCGTTGCCCACGGCCTCCGCCGACGGGGTGTCGGCGTGCTCGCGGTCGCGTCGTCCCGGTCGCCGCTACCGCGACTGGTTCCGGACGATCCGCGGGTACGGGTGCTCACCGGAACGGCCATCGCGGACACCGACCTGCGGGCCGCCGCCGCGGCCTTCGCCGACACCCCCTTCGCCGTGATCGTCGACGACGCCGACCAGGTCTCGGTGCTCCCGACCGAGCAGGGGTTCGCCAGCGCGCCCACCCTGCTGGAGGAGATCGCCCAGCCGGCTGCCCGCGGCGGTCGCGCCCTCGTCCTGACCGGAGACGCCGCGCCCGTGCTCACCGGCTTTCCCAGCCCACTCGCCCGGCTGATCAACACGGTCATGAACATGGGCACCCGCCTGCTGCTCACCCCCGAGAACCGCGCGACGGCGCTCGCGCACAACGTGGCTCTCGAACCGGACCAGTACTTCACCGATCCACCCGGGCGGGGCTACCTGTCGACCGGTCGGTCGCCGGCTCTGCTGCACCTGGCCGTGCCCGAGACGGACCAGACCCGGTAGCGGCGGTCGGCAGCGCCACGACCTCGGTCGCCCGGTCCGCGCCACCCGGCCCCGTGACGAACAGGGGCGGGGGTGGACGGGCTACCGCCCGCCGCCCCCGCCCCCTGTTCAGCGGGTCAGGCCGCGCGGCACGAGGCGAGCACGCCGACCACGCCGACGCCCGGTTCGCGCAGCGGCAGCCGGGTCGACGCCGCCGGGCACCGCGGCACGGTGAGGTCGTAAACGCCCCGCCCGAACGTCGCGGCGGTGAGCTGCCGGGTCGGCTCGTGGTAGCGCAGGTACATCACGGCCGCCGCCGGCAGTTCCCCGCCGAGGGAGGCCCATTCGCCGCCGTTCCACGCCGACACGAACACCCCGACGTCGGTACCGACCAGCAACAGGCCGTCGGCGGTCGGCACCACGGAGTTGACCGGCGCGTCGGGCAGCCCCCCGCCGATGTCCGTCCAGGTGCGGCCGCCGTCGCGCGTCATCATGACGTGCGCGCGGTCACTGCCGGAGCGGAACGCGGAGAACGTGGCGTAGGCGATGTTGGCGTCCGTGGGGTGCGCCGCCACCCGGGTCACCCACGTGCCGGGCAGTTGCGCGGGGTCGACCTGGGTCCAGGTGCCCCCGAGGTCGTCGGTCCACCACAGCCTGCCGTCGTCCGTGCCGACGTAGAGCTTGTCGCCGTCGGTGGGGGCCGCCGCGATCGTGGTGATCGTGCCCCACGGGTAGCCCGACGGGTCGTTCGGCCCGCCGCCGGTGAGGTCCGGGCTGATCGCCGTCCAGGTGCGGCCGTTGTCCGTCGACCGGTTGACGACGTTGCCCGCGTAGTACATGACGTCCGGGTCGCTCGGGTCGAACTGCAGCGGGGTGAGCCAGTTGCGGCGGTCCGAGGTCGTCTGGCCGGGGCCGATGGACTGGCGCGGCGCGGCGCCGGCGTTCTCCGAGCGGTAGCAGGAGCCGTACTGGCTGCAGCCGAAGACGATGTTCGGATTCTCGGGGTGGATGATCACCTGGAGACCGTCGCCGCAGCCGATGGCGTTCCACGGGCCGCCCACGCCGTTGTAGCCACGGTTGCAGCCGTTGTCCTGGGCGCCGCCGACCTTCAGCGCCGGGTCGGTCTGCGCGACGTCCACCGTGTAGAACTGGGTGTACGGCTCGTACGTGGACTTGACCCAGCCGCTCACCCCGTTGTTGTCGGAGCGGTAGAAGCCGCCGTCGTTGCCGAGGTAGGCGCGGCCCGGCACCTTGGGATCCCAGCGCAGCACGTGCTGGTCGGCGTGCATGCCGCCGACGTTGCCGAAGCTCTGCCCGCCGTCGGTGGAGCGGCGCAGGTTGACCCCGGTGAGGAACACGTGGTCGGAGTCGGCCGGGTCGACGAACAGCTTGCCGAACCACCAGCTGAAGGTGGACTGGGACGCCTGGTTGGCGTTGACCGGGGTCTGCGTCCAGGTGTCGCCGCCGTCGTCGGAGCGGTAGAAGGCGCGGAACGGGCCGAGGGCGGTGCCGACGTACGCGTACAGCCGGTCCGGGTCGCTCGGGGCGAGGGCGAGACCCCAGCGGCCCTGGTCGGCGTCGGTCGGCAGCCCGGTGGTCATCCGCTCCCACGTCCGTCCGCCGTCGTCCGAGCGCCACAGGCTGGAGCCGGGCCCACCGTAGGTGCGCTGGTGCGGCTCGCGCAGGTGGTCCCACATCGCCGCGTACACCCGGTTCGGGTTCTCGGGGTCGACGACGACCTCGGTGGCGCCGGTGGTGGCATTCGGTGGGGCGAGGGCCTGCCGCCAGGTGTCGCCGCCGTCCTCGGAGAGGTAGACGCCCCGCTCGCCGCCCGGCACGAACAGGTTGCCGGCGGCCGCGGCGAAGATCCGGTCCTGGTTTCCGGGGTCGATGGCGAACCGGGCGATGGCGTGGCTGTTCTCCAGGCCGACGCGCTGCCACGTCCGGCCCCGGTCCCGCGACCGGTAGATGCCGTCGCCGCCGAAGGTGATCGAGCCGCCGCCCGGCTGCGCCTCGCCCGTGCCGGCGAAGAGCACACCGTCGGTGGTCATCGCGACCGCGCCCATGCTCTGCGTCCCACCGTCGGGCCAGGCCGGCTCGAAGGTGGCGCCCGCGTCGGCGGAGCGCCAGATGCCGCCGGAGGCGGCGGCGATGAAGATCTGGTCGGCGACCTGCGGATCGACGGCGATGTCGACCACCCGGCCGCCGATGTTGCTCGGGCCGAAGAAGCGCCACTGCTCCCCGGCGAGGTCGCGGTAGGCGCTGCGGGTGCGGGCGGCGAGCTGGTTCGCCTCGCCGCGGGCCTTCGCGTACTTGGCGGCGGACAGGTCTGTGCTGCCGTCGCTGAGCCGCTGGGCGGTCATCCACTCGGCGGGCAGCTCCATCGGCCCGGTGGGGGTGCTGGTGGCCAGCGACTCCTCGCCGCGGGCCGACGGTATCGAGGTCGTCAACGCGGCCGCCGTCAGCAGCGCCAGGGCTGCTGCCACCGGCAGGACGCGTCTACCTCGGACGAGGGTGGGACTCATGCGGATCTCCCGTCCGTGTGCAGGTGCGACCGAGATCCGGTCGTGCGTCGCACGGTAGACAGCACGGTGACCGGCGTCACCCGGCATCTGTTGGGATTCCGGTCGTCGGGTTAGGACACCTGTCGAGCGCCGTCACTATCCGCGCCGGAACTCCGGCAGTCCCGCGTCCTCCGAGTCCGGCCCCACCACCGCGGTCAGCGTGGTGCCGTCGGCGCAGAGCGCGCCGGCCCGCAGGTACATCCGCCGCTGTTGCGCCCGGGTCAGCACCTCGGCCTCGAAGACCTCGTCCTCGACGCGCAGCAGCTCGACGTCGGTGCGGCCCTCGTAGTGGGCACGTACGTCCAGCGGGGTCATCCGGACGGTGGCCTCGACCGTCGTCAGGGCCCCCTGCTCCACCACCGAGGTGACGCGCGCGCCGTCGGGCAGCACCAGGCCGGTGACCCGGGCGTCGACCTCCGGCTCGGTGTCCAGCGGCACCCGGTCGCAACTGGGCAGGTTCGCCAGCATCCCGGGGCCCCGCCCCGTCGCCTGCGGGGCGTCCGTCCCGCCGCAGGCGACGAGCAGCGGGATCGTGGCGGCGACCGCGAACACCCGGAGTCTCATCGCAGCAGGATGCCACCTCATCGCAGCACCCGCCAGCGGCGCACCATCAGCAGCAGGGCGGTGATGATGACCGCCGTGAGCGCCATCAGCGCCGTCGAGATGAGCGCGCCGTACGCGAAGCCGGAGAACTCGAAGGCCTGGTCGAAGATGTAGACGGGCAGGTAGAGCGTGGCGTTGGCGGGCCGGCCGTCGGTGAGCACGTACGCCGGGACGAAGTTCACCTGGAGGGTGAGGATCGTGTCCCGGACCGCCAGCAGCACCAGCACGGGAGCCAGCAGCGGCAGCGTGAGCCGGCGTAGCTGGCCGAACGGGCCGCAGCCCTCCAGCGCCGCCGCCTCGTAGAGCCGGCCGTCGAGCATCCGGCGGGCGGCGAGGACGACGACGAAGCCCTCGCCGATCGGGAACGCCAGCATCAGCACGACCGCCACCCGGGCGGTGGTCGGGTCCGACAGCCAGGTGAAGCCGGGATGGCCGAACAGCCCGAGCACCTGGTTGAGCGGGCCGTAGAGCGGGTTGAGCACCCACAGGAACAGCACGGCCAGCGCGACGTCGGGGACGACCGTCGGCAGGTAGACCGCGACCCGGAACCACCGCCCGCCCGGCCGGGGCGCGGCGAGCAGCAGCCCGAGGCCCACCGCGGCGAGCAGCCGGACCGGCACGGCCAGCGCCACGTGCGTCAGGGAAGCCCGCACGCTGTCGAGCAGGAAACCGTCGGCCAGCATCCGGCGTACGTTGGCCAGGCCCACGAACTGCGGGTCCCGGGTCAGCCCGGTGTGGTCGGTGAACGCGTACCCGACGTTGAGCAGCGCGGGCAGGGCGACCAGCAGCGCGACCGCCACGGCGTACGGGGCGAGGAACGCCCAGGCGGTGAGCTGCCGGCCGGCCCGGACCGCCTTCACCGGCGTCGCCCGTTGGCGGTGTCGAAGCGGTGGACACGCTCCGGGTCGGGGCGCAGCCGCACCGGGTCGCCCGGCCGTACGCCCGGCCGCGGGCCGGTCCGCACGACGAGGCGGGTGCCGTCGGGGCACCGGGTCAGCAGGACGGCCTCGCTGCCGAGCGCCTCCACCGCCTCGACGGTCGCCTCGACCGGGCCCTCGGCGTCGAGCGCCAGGTCCTCCGGCCGTACGCCGAGGGTCACGTCGGGCCGGCCGCCCAGCGTGCCGCCGCCGGGCACCAGGTTCATCGGCGGGCTGCCGAGGAAGCCGGCCACGAAGGTGTCGGCGGGCTCGTCGTAGACCTGCTGCGGCGGCCCGACCTGCCGGATCCGGCCGCCGTCGAGGACGACCACCCGGTCGCCGAGGGTCATCGCCTCGGCCTGGTCGTGCGTGACGTGGACGGTGGTGGTGCCGAGTTCACGGTGCAGGGCGAGCAGGTCGGCGCGGGTGGCGAAGCGTAACGGCGCGTCCAGGCTGGCCAGCGGCTCGTCGAGCAGGTAGACGCTGGGCTCGCGCAGCAGGGCGCGGGCCAGGGCGACGCGCTGGCGCTGCCCGCCGGACATCTCGTCGGGGTGCCGGTCGAGCAGGTCGGCGATCCCCAGCCGCTCGGCGGCGGCGTGGGCCCGCCGGTCGGCCTCGGCGCGGGGGACCCGGCGCACCCGCAGGCCGAATGTCAGGTTGCCCAGCGTGGTGAGGTGTGGGTAGAGGGCGTAGTCCTGGAAGACCATCGCCACGGCCCGCCGGTGCGGCGGCACCCGGGCCACGTCCTGGCCGTCCACGAGGACCCGGCCGTGGTCGGGGGTGTCCAGTCCGGCGATCAGCCGCAGGACGGTGGACTTCCCGGAGCCCGACGGCCCGACCAGGGTGATCATCTCGCCGGCCCGCACGTCCAGGTCGATCCCGTCGACGGCGGTCGTCCGCCCGTACGCCCTGGTCAGCGACTCCAGCCGGATCGCCCCGCGTCCGGTCACCCGCCCGCTCCCGTCGGCAGGGCGAACAACGGCCGGCTCTGCTCCTCCAGCCGGCGCAGCCCCTCCTCGCGCCCGACCCGGCCGTAGAACACCTCCGCCAGCAGCGTGCCCGCCTCGCGTTCCACCCGGGACCAGGTTGCGGTGCGTGGGGTGGCGCGTAGGTGGGGCGCGGCGTCGAGGTAGACCCGCGACGACTTCGGCGGCGCGGCCGGGTCGAGGAACGCCGGGGAGTTGGCGACGTCGAGCCGGGACGGCACGGTGCGGCCGGATTCGGCGAGGATCCGCTGGCCACCCGGGCCCATCGCGAACTCGATGAACCGCCACGCGTCGCCGTGGTCGGGCAGGCCGGCGCCCATGCAGTAGGCGTCGCTGTGCAGGATCGACGCGGGCACGCCGCCCGGCGCGACCGGCAGCGGCGCCACGTCCCAGGTGAAGCCGTCGATGGTGCGTAGCGTGGGTACAGCCACCCGGCTGTTGAGGTACATGCCCAGGGTGCCGCGCAGGAACCGGGCCTCGCTCGACTCGCTCTGCTCCTCGGCGTCCGGCGGCACGACGTGGTGCGTGAGTTGCAGGTCGAGGAACCAGTCGACGGCCCTGCGGGTGGCCGGGTCCCGGGTGAGGGTCAGGGTGGTGGGGCGGGCCGGGTCGTCGACGAGTTCACCGCGGTTGGACCAGACGAACGGCGCGAGCCGGGGCACGGACGGCTCCACGCCCACCCCGTAGCGGCCGTCGCGGGTCAGCGCGCGGGCGGCGGCCAGGAAGTCGTCCCAGGTCCAGCCGGCCTTCGGCAGCGGCACGCCGGCGGCGGCGAACAGGTCGGCGTTGTAGTAGACGACCAGCGAGGAGAGGTTCTGCGGCAGGCAGGTCAGGGCCTTGCCGTCGAAGCGGAAGGCGTCCAGCGCCTGGGGGCTGAAGTCGCTCTCCTTGAGCACGGTGCTGCGCTCCAGGTAGGACTGCGCCGGCTCGATCGCTCCCTGCGCGGCGAACTGTCCGTAGCGGCGGTAGTTGAGCAGGAACACGTCCGGCGGCTTGCCCCCGGCGAACGAGGTGGTCAGCCGGGCCATCAGCTCGTCCTGGCTGGCGACGGGGGAGAGGTTGACGTCGACGTCGCGGTTGGCCTCCTCGAACGCGGCCACCATCGTGCGGTAGCCGGCGACCTCCTCGGCGTCGCCGAACAGCACGACGGTGATGCCCGACGCGTCGTCGGCGCGGTCCCCGCCGCCGCAGCCCGCGGCGTAGCCGGCCAGCAGGGCGGCCATGACCAGGCCGATCCACCGTCGTGTCCGGGTGTTCGTCACCGGCGTCCTCCAGATCTCAGTGCGGCCAGGGGGTCGTCGTGCAGCAGGATCCGCTGGGCCAGCAGGAACACCAGCACGCACGGGACGGTCGCGACCACGCAGCCGGCCATCAGCAGCGGCCAGTCCGTGGGGTTCAACAGCCGCAGGAACTGCAGGCCGAGCGGATAGGTGTACCGGTCGCCGCTGTGCAGGTACAACAGCGGGTCGATGAAGTTGGCCCAGTGGAACGTGAAGGCCAGCACGGCCACCGCGAGGGTCGCCGGGCGTACCTGGGGCATCGCGACGCGGCGCCAGACCGTCAGCCACCCGGCGCCCTCCAGGCGGGCCGCCTGGAGTTGGGTCTCCGGCACCCCGCCGAAGCTCCAGGCGTAGAGCAGCACCAGGAACGGGCTGCCGGCCAGCACCGCCGGGGCCAGCAGCGGGACGTACGTGTCGACCACGCCGGCCAGGCGGAACAGCTCGAAGCGGGTCGCCCACACGGCCGTCGCCGGGACGAGCAGCACCGCCAGCAGGCCGAGGACCACCCGCCGACGGGCCGTCGGCGCGAGCAGCCGCAGCCCGAAACCGGTCAGCGACGCCACGGCGACGGTCAACGGCACGGCGAGCGCGACGACCAGCGCCGAGTTCGCCAGGTAGCGGAACAGCGGGATCAGCTCGGGCAGCCGGGCGTAGGCGGCCACCGTCGGCTCGGGCGGGAGGAGTTCGAGGGTACGCGGCGGGGGCAGGCCGGCGGGGCGCAGCGAGCCGACCACCATGAACCACAGCGGGGCGGCGAACAGCGCCGCGAACAGGGCCGGTACCACGAAACGCCCGATGATCCGCGGGATCGTGGCGCGACCCGACAACCGCACGTCGCCGAACCTATGGCCGGCGCGCCGTCCGGTCATCGGGCACCTGTTGGAATCGCGTGCCGCCGCCTCCTACGCCTGTCGTACGCCGACGGCGGGCGGCGGGGACGGGGTGCCTGCGACAGACGTAGGAGCCGGTGGCGCGCACCTGCCACACGTGTCCGATGACCCGCCGCGTGTCCATTCGTACGCTTCGATCAAGCCGATGGCCCGCCGACCTCCTGGTCCTCCCGCCGGAGCGCGGCGGACCGACGGCGGATGCCGGAACGGGAGGAGCGCGATGCGAACCACGAGAACCTGGTGGCGGGCGGCGGTGGTGGTCGTGGCGACCGTGGCCGTCGGCCTGCCGGCGGCCACCGCGACGGCGCGACCCGCCGCGGAGAGCCTCGGGCCGGTCGTCGAGGGCGGGGTCACCCAGCCGGTGTTCGGCTACGGCGACGCGATCCGCGAGCGGGTCTTCGTCACCTCCGACGTCGACACCGACGCCGACGGCGCGCGCGACGTCGTCGCGATGGACATCATCCGGCCCCGGGCCGGCGACGGGCTGCGCGTGCCGGTGGTGATGGACGCCAGCCCCTACTACTCCACGGTGTGCCGGGGCAACGAGGGGGAGTGCAAGGCCGACCTCGACGGCGACGGCCTCAACGACCGTTGGCCGCTGTACTACGACAACTACTTCGTCCCGCGCGGGTACGCGGTGGTGCTGCTGGACATGATCGGCACCAACAACTCGACCGGCTGCCCGGTCACCGGCGGCCGCGCCGACAACGTCAGCGCGCCGACGGCGATCGACTGGCTCAACGGCCGTCGCCCCGGCCGGGACGCCGCCGGCCGCGCCGTCGTCGCCGACTGGCACAACGGCCGGACCGGCATGATCGGCAAGTCGTACGACGGCACGCTGGCCAACGCGGCCGCGGCCAGCGGGGTGGACGGACTGGCCACCATCGTGCCGATCTCGGCTATCTCCAGCTGGTACGACTACTCGCGCAGCAACGGCCTGGTCACCCGGGCCAACAACTACTCGGGCAGCCTCGCCAACACCGTCACCGACCCCGACCGCAGGGCGCACTGCGCGCCGGTGCGGGACCGGCTCGGCGACGGCGTCGACGACGTCACGGGCGACTACAACGACTTCTGGGCCGAGCGGGACTACGTGCCGCACGCCGGCCAGGTGCGCGCCAGCGTCTTCGTCGTGCACGGCCTCAACGACAACAACGTCCGGCCGGACCACTTCAGCACCTGGTGGAACGCCCTGGCGGCGCACGACGTCCCCCGCAAGCTCTGGCTGACCGGCACCGGCCACGTCGACCCGTTCGACTTCCGCCGCGCCAGGTGGGTGGACACGCTGCACCGGTGGTTCGACTACTGGCTGTACGGCATCGACAACGGCATCATGGCCGAGCCCGCGGTCGACGTCGAACGCGCACCGGACGTCTGGGAGTCCCACCCCACCTGGCCGCTGCCGGGCGCCCAGCCGACCCAGGTGTTCCTGCGGCCCGGCGTCGACGGGGCGGCCGGGGGCCTGTCGGTGGGTCCGCACCCCGGCAACGCCTCGGCGACGTTCCAGGACACCCCCTCGATGAGCCAGACCAACGCCATCCGGCACCCGTCGGATCCGCTGGCGAACACGGAGAACCGGCTGGTGTTCCTGTCCGCGCCGCTGCGGGCGCCGCTGCACGTCTCCGGCTCGCCCGTGGTGAAGATCAACGCGTCGGTCGACGGCACGGACACCAGCTTCGCCGGCCTGCTCGTCGACTACGGGACGCGGCCGAGGTTCAGCACCTCCGGCGACGGCATCCGTACGCTGGCCGGGCAGGACTGCTGGGGTGGCGAGGCCACCTGGGGCGGGCACGCCGAGGATGCCTGTTACCGGCAGACGGAGAAGACCGTGGCCAGCAACCCGCAGGAACTGGTCACCAAGGGCATCCTCGACGGCCTCAACCTGACCTCGCTGACCGCGTCGGCACCGTTGGTGCCCGGCGTCAAGACGGCGGTCGACGTGCGGCTGCTCCCCGAGGACTACGTCTTCGACGCCGGTCACCAGATCGGCGTGGTCCTGCTCGGCTCGTACTCGGGCTACAGCAGCCGGGCGAAGCAGAACCGGGCCGACATCACCGTGCACTTCGACCGCAGCCGGATCGAGTTGCCGGTCGTCGGCGGCCGGCCGGCGGCGGTGCGGGCCGGCCTGTAGGAGGCCCGGGGACGGGACGCGCGGTGCGCCGGGCGTCCCGTCCCGCCCGTCGCCGCCGGTCCGCGTCCCAACGGGCCGCTCGCCACCCGGCCGCAGCCCGCAGCCCGCCGCCCGGCCGCAGCCCGCCGCCCGGCCTTGGCGCGGCCTCGGCCTTCCGGCCGGTCTCAGCCCGGCCTCAGCCCTCCGGCCGGTAGTGGCCGGTGAGTCGGCCCAGCTTCAACGCCAGGTGCAGGCAGAGTCGCTCGTTGCCGTCCTTCAGGTCGGTCTCGGCGAGTTCCTCGATCCGCTGCAGCCGGTAGTAGAGGGTGGTGCGGTGCAGCCGCAGCTGCTCGGCGGTGGCGTGGGCGTTGCCGGCCAGGTCCAGATAGCGTTCCAGGGTGTCCAACAGCACCGGGTTCGCCTGCTCGCGGAGCAGCCGCTCCAGCCCCGGGTGCACGTCGGCGATGTCGAGGTGCCGGTCGTCCAGCCGCGACAGCAGCCGGTAGATGCCCAGGCCGGACCAGGAGACCACGCGGCCCAGGGCGGGCAACCGGACGCCCACCCGGGCGGACTGCAACGCCTCCGCGTACGACCCGACGGCGTCGGCCAGGCCCGAGCGCGCCTGCCCGATGCCGACGACGGTGCGCTCGACCGAGGCGAGCCCACGGATCGCCTGCTGGAGGTTGTCGTCCAGGAGTTTGGCGGCGACCTCGGGGGAGGGGCGGCCGGCCCCCCGGTCGCCGCAGAGCAGCAGCACGCCGTGGTCGTCGCGCACCACGTGCAGCGCCTCCCGGGTGCCGATCCAGCGCCGGGTGCTGACCAACGCCTGCTCCAGCGCGAGGCGGGCCGTCTCGTCGGGCGCCTGGCCGCCGGGCGTGACGAGCTGCGCGACGAGGGCGGTCGCCGGCCCGTCCCCGACGATGAGCCCGGCCTCCCGCAGCGCCCGCACCGACCGGTCACGGGTCGTCTCGCTGTCGGACAGCAGCGTGCGCGCCGCCTCCGTCTCGCGTCGGGAGGCCAGCTCCCCGAGCAGGTTCTCCCGGTAGAGCGCCAGCGACAGCTCGCTCACCAGCCCGGTGGCCTCGATGTCCGCGCCGGTCATGGTGCCGTCCGGGTCGATGAACCACACGAAGCCCAGGAGCAGGTCGTGGTGCCGGATGGGCACGCAGACCCGGGGCAGGAGGTCGAGTTCCTTCGACGGCGGCGTACGCACCGGCTCCCGGGCCTCCAGGATGCCGACGTCGCGGAACCAGGCCATCACCTCGGGCGTGGTCTGCCGGCGCAGGATCGACGCCTTGCGGACGTCGTCCATCAACCCGGTGTGTTCGCTGTAGACGACCAGGCGCTGACGCCGGTCCTCGATCAACGCCGGACGCCCGACGTGGGCGGCGAGGGCGTCGACGATGCGCTGCAGCTCACCTTGCATGTGACCCTCCGGTCGCCCGACCTGCGCCACCGGTGCCGTGCACGGCCGTGCGGCCTGTCCGTGATGTCTCCGTGCCGCCTCGAATCGTTTCCTCCTCGACCGGACTCGATCATGATCTGATCAGCTCGTCAATGGATGAGCGGGTCGGTGGTCCTTCTCGTTACAACGGCCGCTGTGCGGCGTCGCGCCGGCGGCGTCCCGTGACGCGGCCGGAGGCCCGCAGGATGCCGTGACGAGCGGATCGGCGTCGGGAGTGCGTCGCCCGGCGGGCCACCCCGGCCCGCTGTGGACGGAGATCCGGCGTCCCGCACACCCGTCTCACCGAGGCGGCCGGACGCCCACGTCGATCACCTCGTGCAGGTGGTGCCCCCGGTTCGCGGACCGGGCCGCCGCCTCCGCCGCGTCCGGCCGGCCGCCGAGCAGGACCGCCCGTCGGGGGCCTGCGCCCCGCACGGCCGACCGGGCGCAGGTGCGGGGTGCCAGGAGTCGCGATATCCGCGTACGAACGCCAGCGCGTCGGCCACCGACGTGGTGACAGCCTCCACCCCCTGCCCCACCAGCGCGTGCAGCGGCGCGAACGGCGGACGTGGCCGGCCGGGCGGAGCGTCGGCGACGAAGACCGCGCGCAGTCGACCCCCGGCGCGGTTCCACGCCGACACCTGGACCACCTCCCGCTGCACGTCCCCCACCAGGAACGGCCCCTCGGACGACACGGTGCAGTCCCAGTCGGCCTCGTCGATCGCGCCGACCACTGCTCGGAACAGGCCGGGAAGTCGGGCGGCGGAGTCAGGGTGCGGGTCAGGCAACAACAGGATCACCCCATCCTCGGGCAGTGCGCACTGGTCGAGGGCCGCCACCGAACCGCAGCGCACCCGTGTTGTCATCGCCGGGGCACCGTGATTCGAAACATTTTTCGGATGTGACGAATCACATAGAAACAACTGCATCCCCGCCCTTGCCGACTCGGGTGATCGCCGCCGCCATGCGCGCGCAGACCGGAGCCCGTCGTCCCCCGGCGGTGCCCGGTGCCGATCCCGCCGGCGCGTGGCGGCGGCCCGGCCGCCGCTCGGGTCGCGCTGCCTAGTCGAGGAGCCGGCCTGCGGGGAGGGACGTCTCGGGCAGGGGTGGCAGGCGCGTCGGCGAAGCCGGGTCCGGGCGTAGCCCGGGCAGCTCGGGACGCCCGGGCAGGGGGACGACGATGCCCGGGGCGGGGGATCGGTCAGGTGTGGGCTTCCCGGGCTGCGGCGTGGCGGGCGTGGCGGGTGCCGTCGGCCCGCCGTCACCTGAGGGCGCCGGGGGCGAGGCGCCCGTGGCCGGCGCGCCGGGCGTCGCCAACGTTTCCAGCAGCGCGTGTTGCAGGGAGTCGAGTTCCGCGCCCAGGCGGCGGACGGCGGTCGGGTCGTCGATCGCGGTGAGCTGTGTCCGCGCCTCCTCGGCCAGGGTCCGGGCCTCATCCAGCCGCCCTGCGGCGGCGGCGGTACGGGCGCGCTGGATGGTGTGTTCGACGAGCCGCACATCCGCCTGTTCCGGATAGAGCACCCTGGTCACGGACCACAGGGGGCTGGTCGGCCCGGCGTGCCTGCTGCCCACTCCGAGCCCGGCGGAGATGACGGCGAGCGCGACGACGGCGGCGGCGAGGCGCAGCACCCGCCGGCCGAGCAGTGCCGACCGGGCCTTCCTCGTCGGCGCGGGACCGACGGCGGGCCTGAGGGGGTGGTCGGCACCATCGGCGATGTCGACGTCGCCGCGCCAGGCGGCCAGCATCTCGGCGAGGCCGTCGCCCGCCGGCCCCGGCTCGCCGCGGCCGAGCGCGTCGAGCAGCTCGTCGTCCCGGGCGATCGTGGCCAGGTCCTGCTCCTCGCCGCCGTCGCGGGTCCGCTCGCTCATGCCGCCACCTCGTCGAGTGTGTCGCCTGCCAGGGTACGAAGGCGGGCAAGGGCCCTCGACTGCGTCACCCGGACGGCGGCGGCGGACATGCCGACGACGGTGCCGACCTCCTCGGCGGAGAGACCCACCGCCACCCGGAGGACCACGATCTCCCGCTGCACGTCGGGCAGGCGGTTGAGCAGCACCGACAGTCGGCGGGCGAGGTCGGTGGCGACGGCCTGCTGTTCCGGCCCGGGCTCAGTGGCCGGCCGGTCGAGAGGCGTGTCGGCCACGGTGACGGAGGCGGCCCGTACGGCCGCGCGCTGCGCGTCGGCCACCTTGTGCCCGGCGATGGCGTAGACGAACGCCGCGAAGGGCGTGCCCTGCTCCCGGTAGCGGGGCAGCGCCCGCAGCACCGCCAGGCAGATCTCCTGGGCGACGTCGTCGGCGGTCACGTACGCGCCGCCGATCCGGCCCAGCCGCGCGCGGCAGTATCGCACCAGCCCCGGACGGATGTCGCTGAGCAGGGTCGCGACGGCTGCCCGGTCGCCCTGGGTGGCCCGGCGGACGAACTCGGGCTCGATCGTTGTGGTCATCGCGTCGCGGAACACCTTCGTTACCAGCGGATTACGGGGCACGCTATCGAGCCCGGCCCTGTTTGCCTAGCGCACGTTCCGTGCCCGCGGCCTTCCGGGTGGTAGTTGTCGCGGTCGGGTTGGTCGCGCCGATGTCTCCAGTGGGGAGTCCGGAGAGGCAAGCGTGGGTGTCGAGGTGACCGTGGAGGGCTGACCAGGTCCTTTGCCGGTGGTTCGGCGTCGTGGCGGGGCCACCACACGGGAATTGGCCGGCGCGGCCGCCGGCGCCGGGTGGCAGGGTGGGGCCACCCGAGGTGCCGTGCCGGCCGCCGACCGGCCCGGCGACGACCGGTGAGGAGGCCACCACCGTGACCGATCCGCTGCGCGACGGCGACGCCGACGCCGTGCTGCGCCAGGTGTACGAAGCCGCCGCCCCCTACCTGTCGTCCCTGCCGGACCGGCCGGTGCACGACCCGGGCACCGAGCCGCTGCTGCGTGAGCTGTGGCGGCCGGCCGGCGACGGGGAGCTGCCGGAGCGGGGCGAGGGCGCCGCCGCCGCGGTGCGCCGGCTGCTGCGGGTCGGTACGGCCGCCGCCACGCACTCGGCCGGGCCACGGTTTTTCCACTTCATCATCGGCGGGGCGACCCCGGCGGCGCTGGCCGGCGACTGGACTGCCGCGCTGCTGGACCAGAACGCCGCGTTCCGCGCCTCGTCCCCGTTCGCCGCCGAGACGGAGACGATCGCGCTGACCTGGCTGCGGGAGCTGTTCGGCCTGCCGGAGCGGTTCGGCGGTGCGCTGGTCGCCAGCGCCACCTTCGCCAACGTCACCGGGCTCGCCGCCGCCACCCACTGGTGGGCCGAACGGCACGGGGTGGACGTGGCGGCGCGGGGGCTGGCCGGGCTGCCGCGAATGCCGGTGCTCTCCGGCGGGTACGTGCACGCCAGCGACCGCAAGGCCCTGCAACTGCTCGGGCACGGGCGGGACTCGGTCGAGGTCCTCGCCCGCGACGGCGTGGGCCGGGTCGACCTCGCCGCGCTGGAGCGCCGGCTCGCCGAGATCGACGCCCCGGCGGTGCTGATCGCCAGCGCGGGTGAGGTGAACGCCGGTGACTTCGACCCGGTGGTGGAGCTGGCCGACGTCGCCGAGCGGCACGGCGCGTGGCTGCACGTCGACGGCGCCTTCGGCATCTTCGCCGCCCTGTCCCCGCGCACCCGCCACCTGGTGGAGGGGATCGAGCGGGCGGACTCGATCGCCGGCGACGGCCACAAGTGGCTCAACGTGCCCTACGAGAGCGGATTCGCGTTCCTGAAGGACCCGGCGCGGTTGCCGGCGGCGTTCGGCATGCCCGGCGCGGCGTACCTGCCGGGGGAGGGCAGCGCTCTGCCGTCAGCGTCCGGTGGGCCGGACTACGCGCTGCTCGGGCCGGAGTCGTCGCGCCGGGCCCGGTCGCTGCCGATCTGGGCGACCCTGGCCGCGTACGGCCGGGACGGGCACCGGGCGATGGTCGAGCGGCACCTCGACCTGGCGCAGCGGCTGGCCGGGCTGGTCGACGAGGCGCCGGAGCTTGAGCGGCTCGCCGACGTGCCGCTGAACATCGTCTGCTTCCGCGCCAACCCGCCCGGCATGCCCGGGGAGGCCCTCGACGACCTCAACCGGCGGCTGGGCGCCGCGCTGCTGACGGACGGCCGGGTCTACGCCGGCACCACCGTCTACGACGGGCGGGTGGCGCTGCGGCCGGCGATCGTCAACTGGCGCACCACCGAGGGCGACATCGACCTGCTGGTCGACGTGGTCCGCGAGCTGACGGCCAAGCTGACCGGTTGACGGGCCTGGTGGCCCGGTTCGCCGAGTTCGTGGTCGACCCGGGATACGCCGCTAACGGCCGCGCCCGCCGTCGTATCGCGCCGCCGAGTCGGTGAGGTCCCAGAACTCGGCGGGAAGGTGGGTGATGACGTCGTCGTAGTCGCCGGGCGGGATGGCCTCGCGGAGGGTGTCGAACACCGCCCGCATGCCGGCCTTCGCGGTTGTCCCGTCGACCTCGGCGCGTCCGCTGACCTGCTGGACGAACGCGTCGACCCCGAAGCGCTGTGCCTTGTCCCTGGGCGCGAACGCGTAGGCCCGCAACTCGTCGGGAAGCCGGGCGGAGAGGTCCCGCGCCTCGCCCCCGTCGATCCGCTCCGCCAGGGTCGTGAGCGTGGCGCGCGTGATGGCGGTGGCCTGCTCGGGCGACGTGCGCAGGCGTTTCGCCACCGAGTCGATGAACTCGCTGTTGTCCACCTTCCGGCCTCCCTCTCCGACGGGTAGCGCCGTCTACCCGGGTGCCGGCGCGGCAAACGGCCGGGCGCGGCATCCGGGTCCGGTCCGTCCGTGTCAGGAGGCGGCGGACGGCGTCGTGCCGGCGGGCGCGAGTGCCACCGGGGCTCCGCCGGCGAGCCGGCTGCGTTCGGCGGCGAACGCCATCCGGTGGCTGTCCAGGGACTCCTGCGGCCCCGAGCGCATCCGGGACCGGTCGCCGGTGGCCACCGCCTCGACGAAGGCCGCCATCAGCGCCATGTCGCCGCCGCCGTGGCCGGAGCCGGCGTCCGCCCCGCCGCCCCGGGTGTCGGTGGTGACGGTCTCGCCGGTGACGAAGTCGGTGACGGCGACCTGTTCGCCGTCACCCTCCAGGTAGCCGTGGGTGCCCATGATCCGGGTACGCCGGTGCCCGCCGGGGGTGAAGGCGCTCATGGTGAGGGTGGCGGTCGCGCCGCCGGCGAACGAGACGGTCACGCTCTGGTGGTCGGCGACGTCGTTCCCGCCGCCGTAGACGCACCGGCCGTACGGTCCGTCGCGGAGCGCGGCGTCCACTCCCTCCTCTGTCAGGTCGCGGGTCACCACCGCCAGCGGCCACTGGTGCCGGTCGGGGTCCGCGAGACAGGCGCGGTAGAAGCGGGCGGCCGAGTACGGGCAGGTCGACTCGACCCGGCAGTCGAGGCAGCGGTCGGCGGCGCCGCGCGGCCGGTTGTCGGGGTGGAAGTGGTGCAGCGCGCCGACGCTGCTGACCCGCGTCGGGGTGTCGTCGACGACGTAGCGCAGCCAGTCCAGGTCGTGGCAGCACTTGGCGAGCAGGCTGCTGGAGGAGTCCTCGGCGCGGCGCCAGTTGCCACGGACGTAGGAGTGCGCGAAGTGCCACCAGCCGACCGGCTCCAGGTGCTCCACACCGACGATCCGGCCCAGCGCCCCGCTGTCGACGTACCGCTTCACCGCGTCGGTGTAGCGGGTGTAGCGCAGCACGTGGCAGACGGCGAGCAGCACGCCGGTTCGCTCGGCCGCCGCGGCGACGGCGTGACACTCGGCCTCGCTGGGTGCGATCGGCTTCTCCAGCAGGATGTGGTAGCCGAGGTCGGCGAGGCGGACGGCCGGTTCGGCGTGCTCCCGGTCCGGGGTGGCGAGGACGACGGCGTCGGCCAGTCGGGGTCGCGCGGCGAGGTCCTGCCATGATTCGAACGACGCGGACGCCGCGACGCCGTGGGCGTCGGCGAGCGCGGTGCGGTGGGCGGGCCGTGGGTCGGCGACCGCGACGACGCGGGCCCGCTCGGGGTGGCGCAGTGCGTATCCGGCGTACGTGCTGCCGCGGTTGCCGGCGCCGACGACGGCGAGGGTGACGGTCATCGGAGTCCTTCGCTATTACGGTTCTGGATCGATTTGTCCAGGCATTCACACGAACAGTAACGATGTGACCTCGGTGCATACGGGCTCTAGTATCGGCCCGGACCGTAAGTTAATGTACTGCGAACCTGACTCCCCCGGAAGGATGCGAGATGCGTGTTCGGAAGAGCCTGTCGGCCGTGGCGGTGGCGACCGTCGCCGCGCTCGCGGCTACGGGCTGTGGCGGTTCCGGCTCCGGAGACTCCGGCAAGGCGACCGTAACAATGTGGACATATCCGGCCATCTTCGACGAGGCGAAGCACCGCGCGCACTGGGACGAGACCATCAAGGCGTTCCAGGCGACCAACCCCGACATCAACGTCAAGGTCGAGATCTTCCCCTGGGCCAACCGCGACCAGGCGCTCGCCACCGCGATCGCGGGCAACAAGGGGCCGGACGTCGTCTACCTGATCCCCGACCAGCTGCCCAAGTACGCCCGCAACATCGAGCCCGTCGACAAGTACCTCGACGAGGCGACCAAGAGCGACCTGCACGCGAACGTGGTGCAGTCGGTGACCATCGACGGCAAGATGATGGGCGCCCCGATCCTCACCAGCGCCTCCACGCCGATCTGCAACAAGAAGGTCTTCGCGGCCGTCGGCGAGACGAACTACCCGACGAGCTGGAACGACCTGCTCACCCTGGCCCCGAAGTTCAAGGCCAAGGGCTACGACATCATCACGTACGCCGGTGACGCCAAGCAGACCCTGAACCAGACCTTCTACCCGCTGCTCTGGCAGGCCGGCGGCGACGTGTTCAGCCCGGACGGCAAGTCGGTCGCGTTCAACAGCGACGCCGGCAAGAAGGCGCTGAACTTCCTCAAGCAGCTCGTCGACGGCGGCTACGTCGACAAGTCCATGCTCACCACCGTCCCGCCGATCGAGCAGACCCGCGTCGCGCAGAACAAGGTCGCCTGCAGCTGGTACACGCCGGTCGCCGAGATCGAGAAGTTCTGGGGCAAGGAGAACATCCAGGTCATCCCGCACCTCACCGAGACCAAGCAGATCGGCTACGGCACCGTCGGCTCGCTGTCGATGCTGAAGACCTCCAAGGACAAGGAGGCGGCCGGCAAGTGGCTGGCCTTCGCCACCAACGCCGAGAACACCAAGAAGTACGACATCGGTGCCAGCCTCTTCTCTCCCCGGAAGTCCAGCGGTCCGCTGTACGCCAGTGACCCCGTCCTCGGGGAGCAGGAGAAGCACGTGGCCACCAGCACGGTCGGCCCGCTGCACGAGAAGGCCCGCGACGTCCAGGGCGTCCTCTCCCCGGAGATCCAGGCCGCCCTGCTCGGCAAGAAGTCCGTGGACCAGGCGCTCGAGGACGCGGCGAAGGCCGCCACTCCGCTGCTCGGCTAGTGCCGGCGCGGGGGGCGGGGGGGGGCCGCCCCCCGCCGCGCCGGCCGCG
>NZ_JBFAVI010000097.1:0-24209 GCF_040679695.1 Micromonospora sp. NPDC052213 | reverse complement strand
GGCCTTCCACTCCTTCTCCCGCTGCGCCTTCTGCCCGAGCAGCTGCTTCTCCTTGTCCCGCAACTGCGCCGCCCGCTCGAAGTCCTGCCCCAGAAGGAACAGCCCAGGGACGCTCACACCTGGCTGGCCCAAGGCCTCGAAGACCTCTTGCGCGCCCCGGCCGGCGACCAGCGCGGCGAGGCCGCCGCCCGGCTGGGCGCCCGCGCCGCAGATGAGGACCTGCAACCGCACGACCTCGTCGACCGCGTATTTGCTGCTACCGGCGTCTGCTGGAACACCTCACCCCTCGAACCCGCCGACAGCCCGACCGCCGTGCACAGCCGCGTCGCGGCACTCCTGGACACCGCACGTTCGGTGCTGTTGGCCGCCCTCGACGGCTACCTCGACCAGTCCCGCGCCGAGCTGGTCCGCCACGACACCGAACGTGCCGCGTTCGTCAATGACCTGCTCACCGGCCGAGCCGAACCCGGCAGCCTGGCCGAACGCGCTCACCGCTACGGCATCCGCCTGTCGGCCACCCACACCGTTCTGGTCGCCCGTACGCCCCGCCTCACCGCCGACCTCATCCACCGCGTCGACGCGGCGCTCGCCGCCCGGTTCGGCGAGGGCAACACCCTTACCACCCTGCGCGAAGGCGACCTGGTGTGTATCAGCGCCGGGGGCCTACGGGGCATCGACGCCGAACTGGCACACCTGCTCCTCGCCGAACTAGGCGCCGAAGGCTGGCAGGTGGCCGTCGGCCGCCCCCACCCCGGCGTGCACGGCCTGGCCACCTCGCTGGACGAGGCCCGCAACGCCCTCGACCACGCCGCCAAACTCGGTTTCACCGCACCCGTCCTCAACGCCGCCGACCTGCTGGTCTTCCCCGTCCTGCTGCGCGACCGCGACGCGATAACCGACCTGGTCACCACCGTCCTCGGTCCCCTCACCACCGCCCGCGGTGGCGTACAGCCATACCTGGACACCCTGACCGTGCTCTTCGACAACCAGGGCAACCACACCGCCACCGCCCGTCAGATGCACCTCTCCGTACGAGCGGTCACCTATCGCCTCGACCGCATCCACCACCTGACCGGCTACCACCCCAACGAGCCCACCCAACGCTTCACACTCCACGCCGCCGTGCTCGGCGCCCGACTCCTCGGCTGGCCCGAGGGAGTGTTTCAGCAGGGACTGTAGGACGAGGTGGGCGGTACTCGGGCTGTCGGCCTCGCGTGCCGCCCACCGGGCGCTGACCGTCATGATCGGGCTGATGACCGCGCTGTTGTGGCGCAGTTGACCGAGCCACCGGTGTGCTCAGTCGCCGCCGATCTGGCCCGCGCCGTTGAGGTAGGTGAGAACGGCGAGGACGCGGCGGTGGCCGCTGTCGGTGACGGCGAGGCCCAGCTTGTTGAAGATGTTGCCGATGTGCTTGTGTACGGCGTTGTCGGTGATGACAAGCCGGTCAGCGATGGTGTTGTTGTCGTGTCCCTGGGCCATCAGCGCGAGTACCTCGCGTTCGCGGGGGGTGAGGACGGCGATCGGATCCCTGCGGTGGGCGAGGAGTTGGGTGATGACTTCGGTGTCCATGGCGGTGCCACCGTCGGCCACTCGGCGCAGCGCGTCGACAAACTCATCCACCCGGCTGACGCGATCCTTGAGGAGGTAGCCGACGCCGCCGCCGGTGGTGGCGAGTAGTTCGGCGGCGTACTGCTGCTCGACGTACTGCGACAGCACCAGGACCGGTAGGCCAGGATGCTCTCGACGGGCCTGCAGGGCGGCTCGGATACCCTCGTCGCGAAATGACGGCGGTAGCCGGACATCGACGATGGTGACGTCGGGTTGATGGTCCCGCACGGCGGTGAGGAAGCCCGCCGCGTCGCCCGCGATGGCGGCGATGTCGAACCCCACGCTGTTGAGTAGTAGTTCCAGTCCGGTGGCCAGCAGGACGTTGTCTTCGGCGATCACCACCCGCACGGCAGCTCCATGGTGATCGTCGTCGGCCCGCCGGCCGGGCTGTCGATGTCGATGGTGCCGTCGAGCGCGAGCACCCGGCGACGGATCCCGGCAAGGCCGGTGCCCAGCCGATCGTCGGCGCCGCCGGCGCCGTCATCGGTGATCGTCACCGATAACCGGTCTGCCGTTCGGCTCACCCGTACGCCGGCCGTGGTTGCTCGGCTGTGCTTGGCGACGTTGGTGAGTGCCTCGGCGACGGCGAAGTAGACGACGGCCTCCACGGCCGCCGGTACCTTCTCGAGGTTGCCGGTGTCCAGGTGGGTTGGCACGCCGCAGCGGGCCGTCACCGCGGTCAGTGCGCCGGTGAGGCCGCGGTCGGCGAGGATCGGCGGGTAGACGGTTCGGATCACCTCGCGGAGTTCGGTCATCGCCTCTTCGGTTCCTTCGTGTGCGTCCCGAAGAAGTTCTTCCAGGAACTGCTCATTTCGCGGATTGTTGGTTAACGCCTGCCGGGCCACGGCCAGCCGCATCGCGATGGCCACCAGCCGGGCCTGGGTGCCGTCGTGCAGGTCGCGTTCGATCCGGCGTAGCTCTGCGCCGTGTGCGTCGAGCACGTCTGCCCGGGTGCGGGTCAACACGGCGACCCGGTCGGCGAGCTGTTCGGCCGTGGAGTGCGACAGCACTACCAGGCAGATCCGGGCGTGTGCGCGAGCGATCGGCGGGAAGGCCAGGTACGCCAAGGCGGTGAGCAGGAGAATCTGCAGTGGACCGAGGGTGAGGGCTGTCGCCCAGCCGGTCACCGGAATGTCGATGAACAGCCGGGGCCGATCCTCCGGTGCGAACCCCCACCACAGCGGTGTGGCGACCGCGGCGGGCAGGAGGTTGCCCACGCACAGCAACGTGAGTAGGCCGAGTGCTACCCCGGTGATGGCGTTCACCGGCAGCCAGAGCAGGTCGCGGGGTGTGGCCGGATCGGCCCATGCGCGGCGTTCCGTCGTGTGCAGGGCAGGACGCGATGCCAACGGCGTCCCGAGCAGCCGGCCGGCGCGGTCACGGTGCCAATTCGCCCAACGCCGCGCGAGCCTCGGATGGCACAGCAGCGGCAGTGCGAGCAGAGTGGCGATCCCGGTGGCCAGTGATCCCAGGAGGTAGGACCCGCCACGCCACGCCTGCACCCACCGTCGCCCCGACGTCGCAGTATGCCCTTGCTGCGTACCCTCCCCGGGGGCAGCGTCCCTTTGCGTTCCCGACACGGCGTCGAGTCTGCCCGGTGGTCGCCGCCTGTGGCACTACAGCCAGCTGTACCTCGCATCCGGTAGTACGGGGTATCGGTATCCGACGACGCGGAAATCTAGCGTCGGATGCATGAGGTTGACCAGGAGAAACCCATCGAGACGACGCGTGGTGCCGGTCGAGGCCACCGCGACCGACTCGCTATACCCGGGTGCAATGCCGGCATTTGCAACGCAATCGTACGCAGTGCGATTGGATTCGGTGTCGACGGAGTACGGGTCGGGGAAGAACACGGTACGCGCTCTCGACGGGGTGACAGCCGGATTCCCGCGCGGTACGTTCACCGCCGTCATGGGCCCGTCCGGGTCCGGCAAGAGCACCTTTCTGAACTGCGCGGCCGGTCTGGACCGGCCGACATCGGGTCGGGTCGTGCTGGGTGACACGGAGCTGTCCAGCCTGTCGGAGACCGAGTTGACCGAGCTCCGGCGGGACCGGATCGGGTTCGTCTTCCAGGCGTACAACCTGCTCGGTGCGCTGACCGTGGCGGACAACGTCACGTTGCCTGTCCGGTTGGCCGAGAAACCGGTCGATCCCGAGCAACTGGCGAGTGTCCTCGCCGCGGTCGGGCTAGCCGAGCATCACGACCGGCGCCCGAGCCAGCTCTCCGGTGGCCAGCAGCAGCGGGTGGCGATCGCCCGAGCGCTCATCAACCGGCCCGACCTGGTGTGCGCCGACGAGCCGACCGGCGCGCTGGACAGCCGCAGCGGCCGCCAGGTCCTGGCACTGCTCAGAAAGATCGTCGACGACCTGGGGCAGACCGTGCTGATGGTCACGCACGATCCGGTCGCGGGCGCGCAGGCCGACACCGTGGTGTTCCTCGCCGACGGCCGGTTGGCCGGTGAGATGACCCGACCGTCCGCCGAGCAGATCGCCGAGCGGATGACTCACCTGGGGGAGCCGTGAGCCGCCGCGTGATGTCGAAGCGCACGCTGGCGCTGGCATGGAGCACGGTCAAGGGACGCAAGGGCGGGTTCGTCGCCGCATTCGTCGCGGTGCTGTTCGGCTCGGCGGTGATCACGGCCTGCGGGATCCTGCTGGAGAGCAGCGAACGCTCGGGCGTGCCCACCGAGCGCTACCAGGCTGCCGATCTGGTGGTGGGCGCCCCGCAGGCACTGCCGGTGGCCGACGACGTGGATCCCCGGTTCGGCGAGCGGGCCACCCTGCCGGCCGACCGGGTCGGCGACATCGCGCGAGTGCCTGGCGTCCGGGCGGCGATCGCCGACGTCAACGTCCCGGTGAGCCTCGTGACGGCGGACGCCGAGGTGCTCGCCGGGCCGGACGGCACCCCCGCGCTCGGGCACGGCTGGCAGTCGGCCGCGCTCGGTCCGTTCACCACGACCGCCGGCCAGGCCCCGACCCGGCCGGACGACGTGGTGCTGGACTCCGCGCTGGCCGAGCGGGCCGGCGTCACCGTCGGCGCGTCGGTTCGGCTTGCAGTCGGCTCGACCACGTCGACCTACCGGGTAACGGGCATCGCGGGTCTGCCAGGAGGCCGACTGGCCCGGCAGGCCGCGTTGTTCTTCACCGATGACCGGGCCCGGGAACTGACCGGTCAACCGGACCGGGTGGACGCGATCGGCGTGCTGGCCGCACCCGGCGCCAGTGCCGACGAGCTGGCCAGCGCCATCAGGGCGGCAGCCGCCGATGTGGTCGTCTACACCGGCAGCGACCGGAGCGAGGCCGAGTTCCTCGACCTCGGCAGCACGCGTTCGTTCATCAGCGAGCTGTCCCTGGCGTTCGGTAGCACCATGGTCCTGGTGATCATGATCGTCGTGGGGAGCACCCTCGCCCTGTCCGTTCGGCAGCGGCTGCGGGAACTGGCGCTGCTGAGGGCGATCGGCGCGACCCCGAAGCAGGTGCTCGGCATGATCGCCGCCGAGACCATGGTGGTGGGCACGGTCGGGGCAGTGCTCGGCGTGATTCCTGGCATCGGGCTGAGCTTCCTCCTCCGTGAAGCCTTCACCCTGGTCGGTGCGCTACCAGACGACTTCGAACTGTCGATCGGCCCGCTGCCGGTACTCGCGGCGATGGTGCTGTGCCTGATCAGCGCCCGTCTGGGCGGCTGGATAGCCGCCCGGCGCGCGGCCAAGCTCAGGCCGGTGGACGCGCTCGGCGAGGCCGCGGTGGAGCCACCCGAACTCGGATGGCTCCGGTTGACCGTCGGCTTGCTGCTGGTCCCCGCCGGTCTCGCCATGGCGGTCGTGCTGCCGTGGTGGCTACCCGGTGAAGGGGCCGCTGAAAGCGCGGCCTTCTCGGCGTTCCTGCTCGTCTTCGCCGTCGCGCTGCTGGGGCCGCGGTTGCTCGGCGGTGCCGTCACCGTGCTGGGCCCCTGGTTGAACCGCAGGTCGGGCGTCGGCGGGTTCCTCGCGACCGCGAACGCGCACGCCAACTCACGACGGCTCGCCGCGGCGACCACTCCTCTGATCATGGGTATCACCCTGGCCGTCGGGCAGCTCTTCAGCGGGACGACCGCGAGTTCGGCCGCGCGGGATCAGGCCGCAGACGGACTGCGCGCGGACTACGTCGTCACGTCCACGTCCGCCGGCGTGTCGCCCGAGGTCGCGGACCTGCTCCGGGACGTGCCCGGCGTCTCGGCGGTGACCCCGGTCGTCCGTACGCGGACGCTGGCGACCTTCGGATCGAGGGACAGCCCTCAGATCAGGACCTACTCGGCACAGGGGGTCACCGGTGACCAGCTCGCCGAGACCATGGATCTCGCCGTTCTCGAGGGCGATGTCGCGGATGTGCAGGGCAACACGGTGGCGTTGAGCCGGATCGTGGCGGGCACCCTCGGCGCCGCTCTCGGCGACACCGTCGACCTCCATCTCGATGACGGCACGCCGATCAAACCCACGGTGGTAGCGCTCTACGAGAGAGGACTCGGCCTCGGTGACGTCACGCTGCCGCACGACCTCGTCCTCGAACACACCACCGACCGCCTGGACTTCGTGGTGCTGGTCACGGCGGCGACGGGAACCGGCGTCGGGGCACTCGGCGATGCGTTGCGATCCGCCGTCCAACACCTCCCGACCGTCCAGGTCAACAACCGCGAGTCGTTCGTCGCCGCGCAGAGCGCTGCGGCCGCCGGCGAGTCGACGGTTGGCCTCATCCTCAACGCGGTCCTGCTCGGCTACCTCGCGATCGCCGTGGCGAACACCCTGGTGATGGCGACCGCCGCACGCTTCCGCGAATTCGCCCTGCTCCAACTGGTCGGCGCCACCCGTCGCCAGGTGTTCGCGATGATGCGCAGCGAGACGAGGATCATCGTCGTCGCAGCCGTGCTCATCGGTACCCTGGCCGCGATCCCGTCCTTGATCGGCACGAGCATCGGACTGACCAGGACGCTGATTCCGTCCATCCCACCGCTCATCTACCTGGGAATCGTCGTGGTCGCCGGGCTGCTCGGCTGGGCCGCCATCATGAACTCGGCTCGGATCGCCATGCGGTCGCAGCCGGTCGACGCGATTGGCGTTCGCGAGTGACGCCAGCGGCACTACAGCCAGCTGTACCACATATCCGGTGGTACGAGGTATCGGTCCGCGTCGACGCGGCTCCTAACGTCATCGACATGAGATTGAACAGCGGAAAACTATCGAGGCGGCGGGTCGCGCTGGGTGCGGCCGCGGGACTTGTCGCCCTCACGTTCACGTTCACGGTCACCGGGCTCTACCCGGCCGAAGGATCGGTGACCGGTTCCGGCCACGCCGGCGCCCGGTTGCAACGGGACACCGACGCGATCCACGCCCTCGGGGTGACCGGCGTTCAAGCCCGCGTGACCACCTCCGACGGCCGGCACCTCGTCGCCACCAGCGGCGTCGCCGACCGCGCCACCGGGCGCCCGGTGCCACCCAACGGACGCTTCCGGATCGCGAGTACCCGCAAGGCGATCGAAGCCACCGTCGTCCTGCAACTGGTCGAGGAAAACCGACTGTCTCTCGACGACACCGTCGAGCGGTGGCTACCCGGCGTGGTCCGCGGCAACGACAACGACGGCCGCCGGATCACCGTGCGTCACCTCCTGCAGAACACCAGCGGCATTCACGACGACCTGCCCGGCTACACAACGCCCGAGGAGTACCTCCAGCAGCGATACGACGTGTACACCCGCGAGCAACTCGTGGCGCGGGCGATGAAGCACCCGCCGGACTTCGAACCCGAAGAGGGTTGGGCCTACTCCAACACCGGCTTCGTCCTGGTCGGCATGATCATCGAGCGGGTCACCGGCCGTTCTCTGCAACAGGAGGTCACCGACCGGATCGTCGGTCCGCTCGGGCTGCGCCACACCACCTGGCCCGGGACCTCGCCGTTCCTACCCCAGCCGCACGCTCAGGCATACCAGCTGTTCGAGACCGGTGAGCTGGTGGACGTCACCGAGCAGGTTCTGGTGGACCCGGACTCCATGGTCTCCAGCACCCGGGACCTCGACCGGTTCTTCCGTGCGCTGCTGGGCGGCCGGCTGCTGCGCCCCGCACAACTGGCCGACATGAAGCGAACGGTCGAGGTCAGCGAGGACATCAACGCGATCTGGCCGGGCGGTCTCTACGGGCTCGGCCTGGTGAGCCGCCCGCTGCCCTGCGGCGGCGTCTACTGGGGCCACGACGGCGGCGACGGCGGCTACATCACGGTCACCGGCGTCACCGACGACGGCCGGCGCAGCGCCGTGGTGTCCATGTCCGCCTCGCTCGGCGATTCGCTGGACAGCCTCCTCCGGCAGCAACGCGGTGCCGACACGCTGATCCAAAACGCTCTGTGCGGCCGGGTGTGACCGAATCGCACAGCGTGCCGTGAACGGGAACCCTGACCGGCGACGGCGACGCCGGTCAGGGCCGGTCCAGCGGCGGAACCCGACAGAACGCGAGTTGCCCAACGCGCCAGAAACCTGGTGCCCCAAGCCGTGCTGGTCACGCTCGACCTTGCTGTTGGCTGACCTGCCGGCAAAGGAAGTCGTCGGGCAGCGTGACTCCCAGGACCGCTCGGCCGCGGGAACCACGTGCGGTGTCAGCGACGGCAGCATGCCGTGCGTGACGGTCGCATGCCAGAAACTCGCTGCTACCTGGTCGAACGATGCTACGCCGCGAATGGTGGTCGCCGGCCCAGAGAGGCGTACTGCGGAGAGCAGCCGGCACAGATGGAACGCGGACGTCCTCATCGTCGCCGATCGTGCGCGCTGGGGCCGGCGCACCGGTCACGCTGCATCGGCCACTCTCGGTGCGGTTTCCTTTGCGGGCATCCCGATGAGCGGGCATGCGCGCCGCGCTGGGCAGCTGCCGCTCCACTGGTTGCTCAGTGGCTGCGGGGATCCGACCAGGCGCAGGGACCGGGCTTCACCCACGCCCCGATCCCCGGGGCCATCGCCACGGCGTCCTGGTTCAGGTCGATGCGCAGACCCGCGTCGTCAACCGCGGCCACGCCCGTCTTGCGCTGACGTGGCGGGTCTTCCTCGATCAGAGACGTCGTCGGAGCGTCATCATCACCTGTCATCCCGGCGGAGCATCGCGTCTGTTTCTGGATCGGGCATGAGCTCCCGGACCTCTTGCGCGCAGCGGCAAGCGCCAGCAATCTTGGCCGCCCACGCCAGCGCCTCCTCGCGGTCCGCCACGTCGACGACCACGAACCCGCCGATGACCTCCTTGGTCTCCGGGTAAGGGCCATCGGTGACCATCCCGTCTGTAGCCACGACGCTCGCCCTCTGGCGTTCGAGTCCAGCGCCGAACACAAACACGCCGGCGTTCACGGCCTCCTCAACCACCGCGTGCGAGGCCTTACCCACGTCGGGCCAATCCTCGTCGGGGATGTGGTCCATCGCGCCGTCATCGAACGAAATCAAGTACCGCGTCATCCCACGACTCCCTTGTCCCGGCGACCTCGTCCGGCCGCCTCTCGGCTGTGTCCTACGAACGACTCGCCCCGGATCCGGCGCTGTGCCAGAAGAATCTCACGGGATCTCCGCCGGTCGGCGCGCCCACGGGCGTCATGTCGCCCCTGTTCGCGGAAATCATTGCCGCCGCCACCGTCACGGTGATCGGGCGAGCGGTCACTCAGTCATAGCCGACGAGCGTGCGTCGGCGTCGAGGTCGGCCCGGGTGCACCATCGTGACGTGGTGCGTGTCAGGCCGTGCCCGCGGCGACGAACAGCGGCACCGTCAGCCTGAGGTGACCGTCGAGAGCGCGGCGTCGCTGTTCGTCGATCCACGTGTGGGATTCGGCTTGGGTGACCGCACCGGACTTGAGCGCGGCGTGGGCGAATCCGCGCAGCATATCGACTGCGAGGGCGTCGGTGAAGACCAGGCTGTGCGTTTCCGACTCGACCTCGCCGAAGCCGCCATCGCGCAGCATCTCGTGGTATGTCCGGGCGATCGTCGGATGCGCGATCGTATCGGCCCGAGCTTGCACGATCCGTCTGGTCAAGGTCGCGTCGTCGCCCTCGACGGCCACGGTGTCCCAGTCCTGCCCGGCAAGCACGATCCGGCCACCGGGTGCGAGCACCCTGACGGCCTCAGTGATTGCGGCGACCGGGTTGGACAACTGGTGGAATACCTTGTCAGCCCGGTAGCCCGTAACGTCCATGTCTCGGAACGGCAGCCGGTAGGCGGAAGCCATGCGGAAATCGGCGTGGGGGTACCGGCGCCGTGCAACGCCGATCATGGCCTCGGCCGTGTCGACGCCAATCGCCCGGACGCCGTACCCGAGCAGCTCCGCCACCGCCCTGCCGGTGCCGGTCCCGACGTCCACGACCGTGGTGCCGGGCCGCAGGCGTAACAGGTCGTACGAACGCCGCCGAAGCGCCACCAGGGCGGAAAGGTCGTCGGCCGAGTCGAGTCTCGCCACCATCGCCTGTAGGTCAGATTGTTTTGACACGCCCGCCAGCTTGCGACCTAATGTCGACATGAAGTCAACCGTCGGAGTGAGCATCGGCGACGCGGCGGCCCGGTTCGGGCTTGCGACGCACGTTCTTCGGCACTGGGAGTCGATGGGATTACTCGCGCCGAGCCGTTCCGGCGGCGACCGGCGCCGCTACGACGACGCCGACCTGTTCCGTATCGCCACTATCCTGCGGGCCAAGGAGGCCGGCCTTAGCCTCGCCGACATCCGCGCCGTCCTCGCCACCGACAGCCCCGTCCGCCGTCGGGAACTCCTGCGCCGGCACCGCCACGAACTAGCGCGGCGCATCGAGCGCGCCCAGGCGGCAATGGCCCTGCTCGACTGTGCCTCCGGCTGCTCCCACCAGGACCTGGCGACATGCCCACACTTTCGGGAGCACATCACTTCATAGCGCACGGCCGCAGAAAGGAAGCCGACACGGCACGGGAGCATGCCTTTCCCGCGACCAACCGGCTATGCCGATGAGCGGTCGTGTTGCCGAGCCGCCTTCTGATGGTCGAGGATGATGTCGTGAACGCCAGTGCGGCGCACGCAGGCTCCTTCTAACCGCGAGGTGCTCGAGCACGAGATCGCCTGGTCCATCAAAGTCGCGCAAGGCCTCGCTCACCATCGGCTTTAACCCGCAGAAGCTCGCTCGGTGCTACGGCGCGACTGACATCGTCGAGGAGCGTGGCGAGGAGGGCATGGCGAAGACGAAGGAACTCACGGGCGGGCTCGGCCTCGGTCATCGGCGCGGTGGGCACGCAGGAGGCGACGGTACAGGCGATCAACGCCACCCGGCCAGGCGGCACCGGGGGTTCGTCGGTGTCAACTACGACGTGTCGATCTCCGGCATCGACCTGTTCTTCTCAGGCATCCACTTCTGACGAAACTGCTGACGGAAGGCCCGCGGCCCGAGGCGGGCCTTCCGTTTCCCGCGGCCACCCGTTCGGCGGCCGGTCACGTGCCGGGCCCGACGACTCCCCGCCGGGTGGCGGCGACGGCCGGATCCAACCGGAGGGCCGTCGCCCGTGCCCGAAACCGGGGCAGTCGATCGGTGGATCAGCAGCCGGCGGTACGCGTGTAGTTCCGCGTGCCGAAGTAGAGAGCCAGGTTGCCGCTGAAGCGCACCATGATGTCTTTGCCGTTCAGGCGCTGTTCGTAGTGCAGGTGCGATCCGGAGGAGCCGCCGCTGTTGCCCACGTACCCGATGGTAGTGCTGTAGCCGACGGACTGGCCGACGGAGACGTTGAACCCGCTGAGGTGGGCGTAGTAGGTGGTGTATCCGTTGCCGTGGTTGATCCGCACGTACCGGCCGTAGCTGGTGTCACCGAGGTTGGCGACCACGTCCACTGTGCCCGGGGCGCTGGCCTTGACCGGATCGCCGTGGTCGTTGGTCCGGTTGAAGTCGATCGCGTACTGCGGGCTGTGCGTGGTGCGGGTCTGGCCGGACCATGTCTGGTTGCACGGGAACGGCGTCCGGAACGACGGTGCGGCGGCTGCGGGCGACGCCGGAACCAGGAACGCGGCGGTCGCCAGCACGGCGACGCTGAGGGAACTCGTCAGGCGGGAGCGCATCCGAACCTCCACAGTCATAATCTTCGATTCCTTCGCCGGATGATGTCAGAAAGTTCCGATGACCAAAAGACCGTCGCCGACCCACGGCGGATGCTCACCGATATTCCATGCAGGCGTACGTCATGGGGGATCACCCCCGAGGATTTCCGGGCCCCGGTGGAGGCGGACTTGTTCGGTCCGCTGAACGTCACCCGGGCCCCGCCAAGCTCGCGGCGGCGCGGGGTCCAGCTTGCCGGCTCCGCTGAGCCGCCGGTGCGCTGGGTATCCGGCGCTGACGTGGTCGCTGCCCTGGAGCAGAAGGCGAAACCCTGCTCGATCAGGCGTCCTTGTCGCTCACGCACGACAACGCCTGAACGGCTACCTGCACATCGATCCGGAGGACATCGCCGGCGTCGCCACGCAACTGCGGCGGTGCGACCTCACCCGACGGCGCACCGTGGCGGTGGCCGACGGGGTGGGGCTGGTGTTCTGCCGGGGCGACGTGCTCTGGTGGCCCACCGGCGGGCGGGCGTACGGATGACCGCCTGGCAGACCCTGGACCTGCGCACCCTGACCTGAGCCGGCGGTGCCCCCGGCCGGTCAGACGTTCACGTGGAAGTGCACCGCGAAGTAGCCGGTGTTCGCCGTGGAGTTGGATGCCTCCACGCCGACCCACCCGTGGAACGTCCCGTTGTCGCCGATCACCTGGAGCTGCGGCTTGCGGTGCGAACCACCGGTGTAGCAGGTGCTAGACGTCAGGCAGGTGCACCAATGCTCGTAGAAGTTCCGCCGGCCCGCTCCCGCGAGGTAGTAGCGGATCGGGGCGGAGGTCGCGCCGTTCGGGCAGGACGAACAGGTGGCGGTCGGGGGGCTGAGCCAGCTCAGGCAGTTCCCGTTGCATCGGGCGAACGACCGGAGGTCCATCCCGCTGGGGCCGGCGGCACCGGTGCTTCCGCTGTAGCCGGCGTACCGGCCGGTGTACTGGGCCAGCGGGATGTTACCTACCGGCGTGTACGCGTCGTTCGAGGCGGAACTGCCGAAGCCCCAGCCGACGGTGACCCCGTAGTTCGAGCTGACGAAGTCGAGCCGGGCCAGGTCGCTGGCGGGCTGACTGACCGCCCAGGTTTCCTGGACGCCCCCGCTCCAGGTGATGGTGATGCTGTCACCGGCGTTGGTGTACGTGCCGCTCAGGGACTTCACGACGCCACCGGGCTGGAACCCGGCGGCCGTCCGCACCTCGCAGTCGTGGCCGGTGCAGCCGGTCGTCCGGACGCCCGTGCCGGCGGCCCCGACGACGGTGGACCGGTTCCAGTACCAGAAGCTCTCGGTCACCGTGCCGTTGCCGAAGAAGTAGTAGGTCGCCAGCCGGACCCAGACCGGAGCGGTGGCGGGCGCGCCGGCGGCGGGGATGGCCCCGAGCGCGACGCTGTAGATGCGCCGCCCGCCGGGGTAGTCCACCGCCTGCGCGGGCGCCGGCAGGACGACCGCTCCCATGGTCAGCGCCAGCAGCGCGGCGGCGAGATACCGCCAGGTGATCCTCCGTCGGCGACCCATACGTCATTCCCCCTTATGACCGACCGGCCGACGTATCGTATCTGATCGATACCGATCGGATGGTCCGCGGCGCGGGACGCCCAAAAAGCCGCGCCGGGTCAGGGGCCGAACGGGTCGGGCGGACGTTCCAGAAGTTCGTGCAGGCTCTGCTGGATGGTCTCCGGGCCTGGTCGGCGGCCGCATCCTGGCCGTGGCTCGGTGCATGTCTGAACCGGATGCCGTACGTCCGGCCGTGGCGGATGGGTCGGTGGTCCGCTCCTTGTCGCGCTGGCCGGCCGTGGCGTCCTCGCCCGCCGAAGAGCGGATGCTGAAACTCACCGACTGCACCGACGGGACCGGGCGGCTATCCGAAGCGGTCAGCCAGCTTCGTCAGCCTGGTGACGTACGCCGGCCAGTCATAGTCGTGAGGGAGGTTGGTGTTCTCCCGCCGCAGGCCGATCGCCGTGTCGTGCTGCTCGCGCATTATGTCGGCGTGACCGGCGTGACGAGCGAGGTCGCAGGTCACGTGGACGATGATTATTTGCAGCGTCACGTCCTGTCCACCTGGCCGCCACCACGACACCCGCCCTGGCGCGTCGAGCGGTAGCTGTTCGATCGTCTGATCCGCGAACACCCCGACACGGCGATACAGGTCGATCAGCCCATCCTTCGTCTCCTCCTCCCGCGCGTACCAGTCTGCCTGCGGGTCCTCCTCGAACGCCTGCATGGGGACCAGTTCCTCAGGCGTCGGGAATTCGCGCCCGAAGGTAGGCCCGAAGTAGCCGGCTTCGACATTGAGGCAATGCTTGACGACTCCCAGCAGATTGTTGCCGGTCGCGGTGCGGGGCAGTCTGGCCTCGCGTTCGCTCAGCCCGTCGAGCTTCCAGATCAGGTCTTCGCGAGCCGCCTGCAGGTAGTGGTGTAGCGCAGCCTTCGCATCGCCCAAGTCAGCCATGCCCGCCAGTGTTCCGTATGCGCCGGGCATCGTGCGAGGTGCCGCCTGCAAGATCAACGCTCGGCTGGAACGGTCGGCATCCTCGTCCGTAGCCGCCGAGCGGGCGCCACGTACGGTCGCCAGGCGGGCTGCGCCACCCGCTCGTGCCGATGACAGCGCGTTCGATCCTGGCATGGGAGCCACTGCTGGCTGGCGTACGCAATCGATCTCTCCGACCTGGGTCTGGTGTCAGGGCCGAGGCTTCCTTCGGTGACCTCCCGCAGCGAGTGGCTGGCGGTCCGGCGGCCCGCGCAGGAACGGGCCGTGACTCAGATGGGGATCGACGAACCGATCAGCGGAACGCCGCTCTCGTCACGCGCGCCGACCGACAGGGAGAGCGTGTCCTGGGCCCTGCCCCTGCCAAAGCAGGATCTGATTCGAGGCCGCCCGCGTAGAACGGCGAATCAGCTCAAGCGTGGTCGAGCACGAACGCCCGCATGAGCTCGGCGCACTCGGCCGCGTGCGTCTCCAACAAGAAGTGCCCGCCGTCGTAGATGTGCGCGTCCATGCGATCGAGGGCGCGGTGGTAGGCGAGGACCTCGTCAACGTCGAAGTACGGGTCGCGCCGTCCCCACAGCACGAGCGCCGGCGGCTGGTGAGCCCGGTGGTACTCGGCGATCTCACCGAAACGCGCGACGTGGCTGGCGTAGTCACTGAACAGCGCGAACTGCGCGTCGAGGTTGCCGGGTCGGCTCATGCGCTCCCAGTCGAGGTGCCACGACTCGGGAGGGTGCAGCGTGCGCAGGTACTCGGGCAGCCCGGCGAGGTACTGGTCACGGGTGCCAGCGAAGTTCAACCAGTCCGGCAGCTCGGCGCGCCTGGCGTCGGTCGGGTCGGCCCAGTACGCCTTGGCGCTGTCCCACTGCTCGCCGAGGCCGTCCTCGTGCGCGTTGCCACTCTGGACAACAAGGCCGCGGATGCGATTCGGGGCGCGAGTGGCCAGGTGGTATCCCACCGGTGCGCCGAAGTCGTGCAGGTAGACGAAGAAGCGCTCGACCCCAAGCTGGTCGAGTAGGTTCTCGATCACCCGTGAGAGGTTCTCGAAGGTGTAGTCGTACTTGTCGACGGTTGGCGACGAGGACATGCCGAAGCCGGGAAGATCAGGCGCGATCACGTACGCGACGTCGGCCAGCGTGGGCATGGCCTCCCGGAACGTGTGCGACGAGCTCGGGAACCCGTGCAGCAGCAGTACGGTCGACCGGCCGGGACGCCCGGCCTCGCGAAAAAACACCTCCAGACCGTTGACGTCAGCCTGTCGATGGCGGACCTTCTGGCTCGCCTGCATCGCGTCCTCCTCCTTCTACGTCCACGCCGCCGTGACCGGCTGGGCCAGCCAGTACGCCGGTCGACCAGATCACCCACCAGCCCATCGTGCCGGAACCCGAACCCGTACCGCCCGACTCGCTTCGACACCCCGTGTCCGGATCTGCCGCCGTCCGCATGCTGACTGATCAAGAGCGGCGTGTTTCTCAAACTGCGCGTCGTGGGGAAGCCAGATCGTGGTAGGCGGGCTGTTCAACGATGTTCGGGGATGTGTTCGCCACACGTCACCGGGCTCCGGGTTGGCGATGAAGCCGGCCACGCAACGTCGTCAATCGCGAGCCACGGCGCGGCGGCCACGGCCGTGGGCGTAAGCCCGGCAAAGGCCCTGACCTCACGGTGAAGGTGCGACTGGTCGACGTAGCCGCTCTCGATGGCAACGCTGGCGGGGGAGTGGCCCGCCGCGAGAAGGTGGGCGGCGTGGTCGAACCGCACCAGTTGGGCGGCGCGCTTGGGTGTGATGCCGAGTTGGGACCGGAAGCGGGACCACAGGCGCTTGCGGCTCCAGCCGACCTCGTCGGCCAGGCCATCGACCCGGACTCGTCCCCGGCTGGTGAGCGTCCGCCGCCAGGTGTAGGCGACTTCCGGATCGATCGGTGGGCGGGCGCCCAGCCGTCGGCCGAGGATTTCCACCGCGATCGTGAACCGTTCGTCCCACGAGGTGGCGGCGCGCAGCCTGCGCTCGGCTCGCACGGCGTCGTGGCCCCAGACATCGTCGAGGGACACGACTGTCCCGCTGAATTCGGTCGATGCGCCGAGCACCGCTGCCGCCACGGCCGGCTCCAGCCGGATTTGGAGGCACTCGCCGACCCCCTGGCCAGTTGCCCGAAGATCGCCGGGGAGAAGCCCGATGACGACGCTACCGCGCTCGTGCCGGCCAGGGGTGTCGTAGACGAGGCCTTCTCCCTCGCTCAGATCGATGAGCAGGGTTACGGATGGGTGTGCCACCATGGCGATGTCCACGAGTGGCGCTGGGGCACGTTGGCGGAACCCGGCCATGCTGATCCCCGGCAGCCGACCTGACAGGCGCGGCACTGCAACCTTCACCGACGCCCAGTCGGGTTGTGTCCCGGTCGACAGCACGTGACCAGCCTATGCCTGAGGGATCACGGGCGGGGTTGGTGTTGCCGTGAAGCCCAGCAGCAGTTCGCTGGCCGCCTCGGGCGCTTCGAACATGGGGATGTGCCCGACGCCGGGCAGCAGCTCGACCCGCGCGGTCGGCACCGCGTCGTACTGGTGCGCCGACGACGGGTCCCAGCGGGGATCGGCGGCGCCGAAGATCACCAGCACAGGGACCTCGAGGGCGGCGAGACGCTCGGGCACGCTCCGCTCGGCGATGTACTCGGTGTTGCGACGCAGCACCGTCCTGAACACGCGGTAGGTGATGCCCTTGAGATCGGCGATCGCGTCGTCCGGGATGTCCACTGGCCGTGCGGTCGTAGCCCTGATCCCCTTGCCAATCATTGCGTCCGAACGCCTCGACCAGACGACCGGGCCGAAAATCGGGCCCAACAGGACCCGAAGGATGGCGGGCTGTGGGAGGAGCGCCTCGGGACTCGGTCCGGTGCTGATCAGGGTGAGTGACCGCACCAGGTTGGGGCGCTGTTCGGCAAGCGCGGTGGCGACGTAGCCGCCGCTGGAGTGCCCGACCACGGCGATGTCCCGAAGGCCGAGGTCGTCGAGCAGCGCCGCCACCCGGCCCGCCTGTGCGGGTACGTCGTATGACAGCGCGGGCGGGGACTGGCCACAGCCGGGGAGGTCGACCCGGATGACGTGATGGTGGGCGGCGAGTGTCGGGACCATCGGGCTCCAGGAAGCGCCCGAGGCTCCCGATCCGTGGACGAGCAGCAACGGCGGCGCCTGCAGCGGGCCGTCGTGGACCACGTGCATCCCCTGCGAGTGCTCAACGTCGTTCATGCGGGGGATGATGCATGGGCTGTCGGCTATCAGTCTTGGACAAATGTCGTCGTGGAAGGGGCCGGGGCCGACCTCGAGCTGCACGCGGCTGGTGCGAAGCGCTACGGCCCATCTGGCCACCCACCCAAGCCACCGCCGTCCTCATCTACCGCAGATCGCGCGTCGTGAGGCGCAGCCGGCCGGCGGGTCGCGACGGGCGGACGTGCCGATGACAGGACATCGCGGATAGGCGGCCGACTTCGGATCGTGTGCGACCATCGTGTCCTGCATGAGACGTCATGCCGATGAGAATGTCGCGGTTCCAGAGCCGGTGCATGGGTCGACGGAAGAGGAGGACGGAGGCCACGTGGTGCGGGTCGTGGTCGTGGGAGCCGGGATCGTTGGTGCCGCGGTGGCGTACGAGGCCGCACGGGCCGGAGCCGAGGTTGTCCTGCTGGACAAGTCCCTGCCCGCGTCGGGAGTGACTGCGGACTCCTTTGCTTGGATCGGCGGCCCACGAGGGGGAGATGTGCCGGATCCCGGCACGGCCCTGCGGCGTCGGGTCCTGCAGGACTACCGGCGTCTGGAGGAAGAGGTACCAGGTCTGCGGGTGCGCTGGCGAGGCGCCCTGATGTGGGGCGAGGAACAACTTGACGACGGCTGTCTCGCGCCCGGCGAGCACGTCGTTGACGCGACGGCGGCCGGTTTGTTGGAGCCTCGCCTGAGGGCCCGGCCGATGCGCGCTCTGCACGTCGAGAGTCACGGCGCCATCGACCCGGTCGCCGTGACGCAGGCACTGGTGCGTGCAGCGCAGGAGCACGGTGCGCAACTGATGGCCAACTCCGCCGTCACCGCACTGGATCTGCGTGACCGTCAGGTCAGGGGAGTGCGGACGTCCAACGGCTTCCTGCCCGCCGACACCGTCGTCGTGACCGCCGGTGTCGACGCGCCCATGCTGTGCGGGCCGCTCGGATTCGATCTGCCCGTCGCGCCGTCCCCGGCTCTGCTCATGCGCTTCACCGCACCGCCCGGGCTGGTCCGCACACTGGTCGCCACCCCGCATCTGGAGGTGCGTGAGGCGGCTGACGGTCATCTGCTGGTTGCCGCCGGATACGACGGGGAGATCGACCAGGACGACCTCCGGCGCGCGGGCGAGATGATGTTGCGCCGGCTCACCGCCACCTTCGACGTCCAAGACGTCAACCTGGTCAGCGTGCGGCTCGGAACGCGGCCCATGCCCGCGGATGGGCTGCCGATCATCGGACCCGTCCCAGGCGTGGGAGGGGTCTACATCGCCGTGATGCATTCCGGCGTCACCCTGGCCCCCACCGCCGGGCGGCTCATCGCCTCCGAGATCGTGGACGGCGTGGAGGCCGAGCAACTCGCGGGTCTGCGACCGGCCCGGTTCCGCTCATGCGCCGAGTGGTGACCGCAGCGGCGGGCCGAAGCATGATGGATTGGCACGGCAGCCAACCCGCCGGAATGTGGTTATGGACGCCTACCTCATCCTTTCCCTGGCCATGGTGGCATCGTGAGTTGCCGTTGAGTGACCAGCGTGCTGCCGAAGCGGTTCAGGTACGGGCCTGACGTCACGCCGCCGCCGTCGAGTACCCAACCGCGGCGAGGTCCTCGTGCAGCCTGGCAACGGTCATCTCTCGGTTCAATGCCTGCACAATGACGTCGGTGAGGGGGGCGGTGCGTGACGACGTGCTCGACCTCCGTCGGGTCCAGTTCGGTCTCGTGGTAGTCCTCGGCGAACGTGACGTACCGGTCGACGATGTCGGAGGGAAGGTGATGCCTTCGCCAGCGTGCCAGCGGTCGTCAGCGGAGAGCCGCCACAGTACAGCGGTGGCGAGGAGCTGTCCCTCCTCGTCGCCGAAAGATGGTTCCGTGATCTGCGGACGGAACACTGCCGGGATGCCGTCGAGCAGTCCGGGCCACAGCTCGCGGTCCGGACTGCGGTAGTGCGTCATCGTCGACTCGTGGTCGAACACATGGATGAACGCGCCCTCGGCGGTGAACACGACCGTCCACTCGTCGCCGCTGCCGTTGTTCATCAGGCCAGGCCGTCCGCCGTCCGCCACCGAGACATGCTTTCCAACGGCGGCACCCCCGCCGTCGGCGGCACCGCGGCTCCCGGGATCGGCTCGTACGACACCGTCTGGCCCTCCGCGCTGACCGACCTCACCTCGCGGTTCTTCGACCCGAGAGCCGACGCACCGCCGGGTGAACCTGCGCGGCCGCGGTGACCCACTCCCGGATCGACCCGTACTGCGGCTCCCGGGCGTCGACCCCGGCCTCGTACACCACCGTGAACAGGCCCGTCTCCTGGCCGTCGCCGTTGTCGTCTGCCAACGAGGTTGAGGCATGATCATGCCCTTGAGCTGCGGTGCCTCAAGATGACTGGCAGGTTTGGTGAGGGTTGCTGCCAGTCTTTCTGAGGCAAGTCGCGGTGTCGGGATCGTGTCGCCCGGGTTGGTGTCGGCGTATTGGTTGTGGTGCAGAGCCGCGTTGCGAGTGATCTTGCAGAGCAGGCACTGGCCGAACCATCGAGGTTCCGCCTCCGCCGGTCAGGGCGGGGCGGGGCTCAGGAAGGGACCACCAGGGCCACGTCGTTGGACGTGATCGGTGAGCTCACATCGCACCTGACCGCATGCTGCCTGTCCGTGGCATCCGGCCATGGAGCCTCCGCAAAAAACACGTTTGGCGGAATACGGCGCCGCTGCTAGTTTCGCGAGGCCGTGCGAGAGACCGAGGAGGTGGTACCCGTGAACGTTTCGACATGGGTGCTCCCCTCTGGGGTCACGGTCGGGCGATAGGTCGTCCGGGAGCGCCGTTTCACGAGCACTCCCGAAAGGCACGACCATGCGATTCACTACTGAGCAGCGCCTCGATTACGGCGTCCTCGAACGCGAATTCACCCTCGGCGAGATCCCCGGCATCCTGTGGACGCCCGCATCCGCATCCGCACCGGTCCCGCTGATCCTGCTCGGCCACCCCCCGCTCGGACTACGCAAGATGTACCCCCGTCTGGTGGCTCGAGCCCGGCACGCCGCGGCGTATGGCTTCGCCGCGGCCACCATCGAGCTCCCCGGCAGCGGTGACCGGCCCCGTTGGGCCGCCGCCGAGCAGGCCCGCGCCGACCTGCGCCGGGCGCTGGAGGCCGGCGAGCCGATCAGCGCCGAGATCATCGACGCCCTCATCCTCCCGCTCGTCGACAAGGCGGTCCCGGAATCGCAGGCCGCCCTGGACGCCCTCCTGTCGCTGCCCGAGATCGGCGGCCCGATCGGGTACTCGGGGGGAGTGATCTCCGTCGGCATCCGGCTTGCGGTGGTCGAGCCCCGCATCGTGGCCGCCGGCTTCTTCGCCGGGAGTTTCGTGCCGCGCGCCATGTTCGAGGAGGCCCGACAGGTCACCATTCCGCTGCATGTCCTGCTGCAGTGGGATGACGAAGGCAACGACCGGCAGGCGGCCCTGGACCTGTTCGACGCCTTCGGCTCCAAGGAGAAAACGCTGCACGCCAACATGGGCGGACACACCGGTGTCCCGCAGTTCGCAGGGCAGGACGCGGCCGGGTTCTTCGCCCGGCACCTGCGCTAGCCGCGGGCCGGGGCCCCGCCGCCAGGCCAGCAGCAGGCGGTAGGCCGCGCCGGCCAGCACGCCGCTCACCGAGGGCAGGCCCCGGCCCTCCTCGATGGCGGTGGCCAGCAGATGCACAACCGCCCCGATCGCGGCGGTACCGGCCATCGGCGGTACCGGCCGGTCGGGGCGGAGTTCTGCTCTTGGCGACCGGCTTGACCTCTGCAAGATCAGCCGTACCTACTTCTGTACTCCTCGCGAGATGCCTCAGACACGCTGGCAGTGCCTCACATCAACTGGCAGTCGACAGCCGTCGACCTCCGCCGTCACCGATACCCGCCGTGGCCCGTACTGCAACGAACAGCCACCCTGCTGTGGCGGAACACCCTGCTGGGTGATCTGCAACGGGGGGTTTCTGATCTTGTTTGAGAAACGATCGTTTGCCGAACAAGATCGAAAAGTGGCGGTGTGCCGGTCAGTCCCGTCCGACAAACCCTGTCCAGCAACTCGGCGTGGCCAACAATCCGACCACGGGTCTCTCGGGCACCCCGACCGGCATGCCCACCCCCACGCCCGCTCAGGGTGACCTTCTCGCGCCGGCCCCGCTGTCCGGGGTGCTCGTCGGCTACGGCCGGCTCTCCACTCGGGAACAGAACCTCGCCCGCCAGGAGGCGGCACTGACTTGCGGCCGGTTGTGCCAAATGCTTCTTCGACAAGGCCTCGGGCAAGAACGCCGACCGGCCGGAGCTGGAGCGGATGTTCGACCACGTCCGACCCGGTGACGCGCTGACCGTGGTGTCCCTCGATCGGCTCGGCCGTTCCCTGGAGGACCTGATCGCGATCGTGGGCCAACTCAAGCGCCAGGGCGGGGGTTCCTGTCGCTGCACGGGAAGCTGGACACCACCACTCCCGGGGGCATGTTGTCTTTCACGTCTTCGCCGCGCTGGCCAAGTTCGTCCGCACCATCATCGTGGCCAACACCAACGAAGGCTTGGCCGCCGCCCGCGCCCGCGGACAACGGCTGGGCCGGCCGCCGGCGATGACCCCAGAGAAGATGACGGCACCAGAGAGGCGATGCCTGGGGCTGTATCGTCGTTGCATGGACCCGGTGCCTCAGCAGCAGGACGAGTGGGTGCCGGACCTGCGCACCCTGAGGTGGGCAGCCGACCAGGTCGAGGTCGATCCCGCGCAGCTCCTGTGGCGATTGCACACGACGTCCCACTACGGGTCGATGTCCCGGCCGGTGTGTCGCAGGAACTCTGGCGGGCGGCGGCTGACGCGGCGTACGAGGCCACTTGGCGACCGCTGATGCGGGCTGCGAAACATCTTCGTGTTGATCGCGGCCAAGCGACCGAGAGTTGACGCGAGCGGGCTTGCATGTGGCGCTCGGGATGGCGGCGATGGATGACGTGCGTGGCGTCCCGAAAACGATGCGGGTGCCACGTTGAGACACCAGGCGGGGAAGCTCCGCGAAACAGGCCGACCTACGCTGTCGGTCATGATCGAAAGACCAACCCGGCGTTGGCAACGCGAGGTAGCAACCCAGGAAGCGGCGGTGGCCGCAGGAACCATGGCGTCGGGAGACACCTACGCCGCCCAGCTGTGGCCGGCGGAGTTCATTGCAGCGGTGGACGCCGTCCTGGACGCGTACGAGCGTGAGGTCTCCACCGTAAACCCGGCGGCAGACGAGGCGGTCTGGGCAGCGGTCGAGCGGGTCGTGCTGGAGCTCAACTCCGCCGATGAGGAGCACGGCGCGATCGAGACCGGCGAGCGAGAGGAACTCGCCGAGTACATCGATGCGGTGTTGACCGCCGCAGGCGTGGACGTTGCTGACCTCACCTCGCGCCGCGGACTAGATCGGGGCGAACTGACGGACTCTTGGCGCGACTGGTAAGCCCGGTGCCGACGGTGGAGAAGGTCCGCGAGCACCGGTAGCGCAACTCGTTCGGCAACGTCATTCGCGGTTCGTCAACGAACGTTCGGCAACGCGTCAGCCGAGGGACGCTGGCGCGACCGGCGAGGAGCAGAGCGGAACGACCGGCCGCGCCGGCCTGTCAGGCGGCCGCTGACCTGCGCTGTGAGCCGCCGCGCAGGCCCTGCGCTGGCTGCGCCGTGGTGAAGGGCGGGTAAGCCCTCACGGAAGGGGTGACGGCAGTCGTCAGTCCGGTGCTCGCCGCCGCGCGGCTGGCGCTGACAGGGGTGTTGGTGAGAATCGCCCTGTACCGCCCTGTCGGCCGCGATGAACATGGCCGTGGTCCACCCCATGTCAGTTCTTCGCAAGCTAGCTGACCGAGCGCCACCTCTCCGTGGACAACTTGTTCGTCGTTCGCGCTCGTTTATGAGCCGGACCAGGACGCGAAGGCCCGTATCCAGGCGGCCGGCACGAGGCATCAGACCAGCGAGCAGTACCACGATCACGCGCGTTTTGCGGCTGGTGACACGTCTCTTACCAGCACCCCACGACGGCGGGCCAGCACGGCTTCGCAGCCACCCCGCAAGGACTCTCGCCCATCGCCTGATTCACATCTATCATGGAGGCAGAGGGGAGTATTCCTTCTCTGGCGCGTCGTCAGCACGGTGCGGAGTCCTTGTGGAAGGCCCCACTCGGCGCGTCAGGCCCATCATCTTTGGGCGGAAGAGACCTCGGCTAACGACCCGTGCGGTCAGCCGAGGACCTCTTCCACGCCCTTACAGGGACTCCTCCTCGGCTACCGCCCTACAACGAGGGGCCTACGCCGTGGACCTTCCCATGGAACTCATCTTCACCGCGATCGCGCTCGTGCTTCCCGCACTCGCCCGTGCCGTCGCGGTGGTCATCGCCGCGTTGACCGCCACGTTTGCCCGGCGAGAAGAGCGTCGGCGGGCGGCCCGCCGCGCCCTGACAGTCCTCATGCCTCAGGACACACCTTCCCGGCGTCGACGTAGCCGGTAAGGGCAGAGCGTTGATTGGCTCTGAGTCGGTTCTGGTCGCCGGGGGCGGTACCGGAGAGGGCTCCGATTAGTGGTCCAGGCCCGGGGGGAAGGCCCTCGGCCACCGAAGATCAACTAATTGGCCCCGGTGTCGCGGTTCTTGCCAACACCCCTGACAGACCGCCGCGCCGACTGACAGAACCAGCCGTGACCTGCGGTGTGAGCCGCTGTGAGTGCGGATAGCTAGCCGCCGGCTATCCGTCGAGACCAGAGGGCAGGCCGCCGCCGGGCTGCGCCATTTCGGGCCGGTTGTCCGCCGCCGAGATGGCGC
>NZ_JBFAVI010000096.1:0-24372 GCF_040679695.1 Micromonospora sp. NPDC052213 | reverse complement strand
TCCGTTCTGTGGGGCCGGCCGGGTCACGGTGCACCACACCGCCGTCTGAACGACCTTGACCGGGCAGGCCCCACCCACTCGGCTCTGCCCGGACGGAGGGTGTCGGGATGGCGCCAACCATCCTGGAGTGCCCGAGGACCCCGCCGGAGGCACTGCCCTTGTCCCGATCAACATAGAAGCCCCGGATCTGCCAGTATTCATGGCGGCCCGGGGCTTCGTCGTGTGTCGCGCCGCCGGCGGGCTATCACCGACGCGCTGGCGGCCGAAGGCCAGAGGCGCGGCGGCGGGCCATCGGCCCGGCCCAGGTTCGGCGGCGCGAGCAGCCCGCGACGCGGGCCGCCTTGATCTCGTACAGAAAGTTCTCACATCTACGGGCACTGTTTCCAGCGCCCCCAAAGTCCGGCCGTTCTGGGATTGCCCGAGCAGCACTCTTGCGGGAAGCTCAACCCTGCCACGATCTGCGGCTCGCGGAGCGAGGCTCACACCATCGACGGGAACACGGGGAGCGCTGGATATGCCTCACGCTGAGCCACACGAACCACCACTCCTGCAGGCAGCCACCCCGTCGCATATTGCAGCTGCCGCCGATGCTCTGCGAGAAGTGTGCGACCTTGTTACCGTCGAAGATCCACCGCCTGGGTCCCGACCGATCCATATCCGGTTTGGACACTATGAACCCGGCGGCTTCCTCAGCCCGCTCCTCTTTGGTTTTCCGGTCATGAGCGTCACGGGGCGAGAGAGGGACGAGCCTGGACGGCTCGAGGTCCCAGCATCAGTCATCGACCAGCTTGATAGCGATTGGATTGCTAGCGGACTAGGTGAGCATCTCGAGACTGCCAAGACAACCAGAGGGTTAGAGCTCCTGACGCCCGACGCCAGCAAAGAGGACGAACCCTTTACGTATGCAATCGTTGTCAACACGCCAGTTGACCTTCAAGTAAATGTTGCACTTACTTCTCTAGCTAGTCTTCTGTCGCGACGTGAAGTAGTTGAAAAGCTGTTGCGAACCAACGCCTTCGAGGGCCTTGACGATGATCTGCAGCAATCTGACCAACAGGCAAGAGAGAATATTAGCGACACGACGCGTATTCATGGCTGGAAGATTGCTGCTCGCCAACTGCGTGACCGGTCGCGCATGTCGGGCCATCCACTGCGCGTCACGTTCGAAGCCCCTCTCTTCACCCAACGTGACCTAGCCGTACGGGCACCCGCGTTGCGCCGGGTCTATAACGAGATGAGCATCATCCGCCTTGCGATCGATAAGGTTGCCGCACTACTCAGCCAAGGCATGACTGTAGTTGGATCCGGGTCCGACAAAGTAATGAGGATGTCTCTCGACATGCTTGACCTCGGAGACGTCAGAACATACTTGGCGCACCTAGCAAGAGACGCGTACGTCTGCGGGAATGGCTTCCTCGCGTTCGGCTCGCCGCCTGAAACAGCCCTACGTCTTATTCAGCCCGAGAAGGGCCAATTAGACCAAACCGGAGCGAAGGTTCGCACTTCCGAGGGCAGCGACTGGCTCCGCGTTCTGCACGTCCGTGGTGCCGAGCAGGTTGGAAGCATGTATGGACTGGGAATGGTGGAGCCGTTCATTTCCCAAGTCTCCATGCATGACGTCTTGATTGGTCGACTCTATACTGCGAGAAGTTGGACACTCTGGGATAGGGCTCCCTCTTCTGCGAAAGACTGGGCAGCAACTGTGGAGCGGTCCGTGCCTCGAATGATAAAAAGGGTGCAGGACCAAATAAAAGCGAGCCTAGGGACAGTTACCGAGGGTCTAACGGATCCACCGCAGGACCTATACTTCCCAGGCCGCGAAAGGATGATGCCGGCGCCCAGCCTATTCATGAATAGCGACGAGTCTGCAGAGAACCTGAGGGGCTCGGAGAAGGGCTCTCAGTGAAACGGTCTAATTCCCCGCCCATCCCGGCACGCACGAGCATTCCTGCAAGCGTATTGGATAGTCCGTCAGCACGCGCCCGACTTCAGTACTACTGGATGTTGGCGGCGCAGTGGACTTTGACTCGCGTTACGAAACGGATTACTAAAAGTTTAGTGCGCATCGGGGCCCGCTATTCGCTGCTAGCAACCCTCCGACTAGTCCCTGCCAGAGCTACAAGCGCAACTAGTCGGGTAGTTGCTTTCTGGACTCCGATCGATTTTCTGATTGGGATCCTTGCGCCGGCGGGAGGCGAGTTTCCCGAACCTATAGCACTTAGACCTACGCTGGCAGGATCTCAGATACGCACCAACCCCGCCATTCGCGCGGTGGCGCTCGACATAGATATGGCGGAGCCCGAGCACCTTTCCGTCTTGCAGATCGCAAGCGACTTGCGCTCGCCTTGGCGACTCCTAGCGCACAGGTGGCTTGTTCGACATGCCATTCGCAGTGCGGGGGTGGCGGGCGCAGTTTTCGAAGGTCTGGCCCTCGACGGGGTAGCAGCCTGCGGGAAGGGAAAAGCCGAAGCCTTGCTACGCATTACCGGCTCGGTAGCCAGCGTGCTTTCCGCTCCGCAAGCTCGCCTCCTGCTAGAGACGCTCTTAAAGCTAGCTCGCTCACCGGTTGACCCGTACGAAGACAACACATTGAAGTTGCTCGCCCGTAGCGCAGCTGTTGGGTTGCTGTCTGTTCGCCATGAGTTGGACCGGGTAGTCTACGGCCTGTTGGAACAGGCACGGAAGGAGACGCCAGGGACGGCACGCGGCGTAATACCTGCAGAAGCCGAGATTCTTGCATTCGCCTACCGGTCACGAACTGCTGACGGAGGAAGTGTCTACCTGAAGTTGGCTGCGGCGTTGGGCACAAAAGGCCGCAATCTTGAGGCTTTGGCCGAACTATGCGACGCCGTGATCGAGCGCCAGTCTCCGGTTTCCTCTACATCGCTGGGGTTCTACCGAATCTGGACAGGCCTCATGTGGGCTTGGCGCAGATTTCTCGCACCTGCGATTCCCCTGATTTTCTCCGTACAAGCCGCAGCGTGGACCTATTTTCATTCCTGGTCGGAGCCGCCCTATAGGATTGAACTAGAGGCGGCGATAGCGGCACTTGCCGCAGTCGTGACGGTGAACGTGTTTACCGTTCAGCTCTCCAGTACGCGCCTGCCTGGCTCTGTCGCACGCGCTGCCGGCCACCCGTGGTACCTAACGGCATCTTATAGCGCCAGCCTTATCATGCTCGCAACTGTTTCAATGAAGGTCGACGCCCCTCGTCTCGCAAACGCCTTCCACTGGTCAGGACTGGTCGCAGTCATCGTCTTTGCGCTCGCACTGATAGCGGCTGTTATCGCTCTGGTCGGACGTACGGATGCTCCCGAGGCTGCAGCTGCGTTTGTCAAGTTACGCCAGTCGAAGTATGCATCGGTGGGACGGCGACTCGGTAAGATGCAGGCAAAGGCTATCGAACTCACCGAATGCATGGATTCGATACCAAGCGTTGTGCGGAATTCGGGAAGGGTGGTGGGAGAACGCTCCGACACAGTCTCTCCTCGCACCCGTGGCTTCCTATTGCTTTCGGCACGACATTTGAAGCGACTTCTGCGACGCCCAGAGATCGACGGCGGCACGCGCGTTCGCCTGCTTTCCACTCTAGGAAACATAACGGAGTCAGGCGAGGCTGTTCTAAGCCTGGTTCCGGGTCACGACCAGCGCATCTCACGGCGAACGCTTCGCTTGGCCGAGCGTGTTATACAAACTTATTCATCGTCAACAGCGGAGGCGGTTAGCAGCTCGATAGTCGCCCTTTTTAGCCATGCAGCTGCCTTAGCGAAGGCGGGCGATATTGGCACCGGACAGCGGGTCGCAAGGTCCGCTATGTGGCTACTCGAGGTTCATGTTTCATCTGCTCGCAACATGCGTAAGCGCGATACTCGACGCCAAGCGCTTAAGGCTAAGGCGCGTGAAGACCGAACTACAGTTCGTTCGGGTGTTGCCAGTTCAGCTGCGGAGCGTCGGAGCAGAGACGAGGCCGTCGTGCCCGCTGTTCCCGCGCTCCGCGACCTAACGACCGTCGCGGTTCGAGCAAGACTCGACTCGGCATTTGACTTGGGTGAAATCCCAGAAGGGGCGCTCGACACAATGCTCCGAATCTCCGGCAGGGCAGAGGGGGTCGGGCACTGGATCCTCATAACCCTGCCAGAGTCGATGAGCGATGCAAAGGCGAAACCTGCGGCACTGATGGGCCTGGTGAGACGAGTTGGGCTGCATGCACTAGAACGGGGCGACTTTCTGCTGTGGATTAGCGTCCTGGATAAACTGAACCGATATGCTCGCCAAGACGACGGCGAGCCCGCCGTATCTATGACCGGCGTCCTAGCGTCGACTGCTTGTCGATTTGACCTTCGATTCGCGAAACGGGCGCTCAAGGACTTGGCGGAACAGACGGATAAGAGCCGTCACCGGGTCGCAGCGGCCACGGGGCTGTGGCACATTGGCGGAGCCGCCCTAGCTGTCGGTGCGATATCGGTAGCAGTAGCAGCCGCCCGTGTTCTAGCCAGCCGGGATCAAGCAGACATGCTTGGCGCTTTAGCTACAACATCTACTTTGCGTAATGAGAAAACTAGAGCGGAACTTCTTGGGGGGTACCTCGGCGATAACGGGGGCGAGGCGTTGAAATCGTTTGCTTCGATGGCCTCGTCACTGGGTCAGCCATTGCTCTCCAGCTAGTAGGGCGTCGTCAGCAGACGATTTGAGGTCTCGCTTGCGGCGTTGGCGACCGACGGGAAACTGGGTGGACGGCCGCGAGGGATACGAGTTGCTGGTATAAAACGCTAGCACCGCCTATCCTTGGCTCGTGACTGACGAGGTGGAACGGGCGGTAAGGATTGCCGAGCAGCAACTCGCCGGGCCGCTTCCACGGAGGTGGCGGCATGTGCAGTCGGTCGGGCGTAAGGCGCAGAAGCTTGGGCTCCTGCCGGGCGTCGACCGAGAAGTTCTGGCTTCGGCCGGGTGGCTACACGACATCGGGTATGCACCTGGAATCCGCACCACTGGATTTCATGCATTGGACGGTGCCCGGTGGTTGATCCGCCAGGGATTCGATCCCCGGTTGGCAGGTCTTGTTGCCCACCACTCATGCGCTTTATATGAGGCCGAGGAGCGGGGATTGGCCGATACCTTGGCTGCTGAATTCCCGTATGAGGAGTCACCCACGTCTGATGCTCTTGCATACGCCGACATGACAACTGGACCGGACGGCCAAGACCTACAGGTCGAGGCTCGACTTGCTGAAATCCGGGAGCGGTACGGCCCGGACCACCTCGTGACACGGTTCTGGTACCGAGCAGAGCCGGCCTTGATGGCCTCGGTTCGCCGAACTGAGGCAAGGATGGCAGCTCAACCGATGTAGGGCTCGCGCCGCTGTTCGAAGCCATGATCGATGCGGAGCCGCATCGAAGGATGGATCGATAGGCTGTCCAGTTCGTGCTGCGGCACCCAACGCACAGCCGACGACTCGTCGCTGGTCGTCGGCTTACCGCCGATGTACCGACTGCGAAAGCAGATCGAGAACTGCTGTCGTACCTCGCCGTCGCTGTACTCCACCACGTGGTTCGGGTTGGTGTAGATCCCGACAACCCCGATCACCTCGACCTTGACGCCGGTCTCCTCGAGCGTCTCCCGCACGGCCGTCTCGGCGATGTACTCGCCGAAGTCCTGGGCGCCGCCGGGCAGTGCCCACAAGCCGTTGTCGGTGCGCTGGATGAGCAGCACTCGTCCCTGCTCGTCCTGGACGAAGACGGTCACTGCTACGACGATGCTGTTCGGCTTCGGGGCGTTCGGGTTGTTGAAGTGCTCGATCCGGGCCATGGCCCTAGCCTCTCACCGCCGGCGGCTCAGTGCTCCGGCCAGACGGCCCGCTTCTTGCCGAGGACCCGGTTGAAGCTGGCGACGTAGCTGTCGAACAGGTCCCCGCCGCCGAGCCGGCGCACGTGCAGCACTGGCGCGTATGCGGCTGGCGTGCCGTAGAGGTGGGTGTTGACGAGCATCTCGTCGTCGAAGCGGTAGATGGAGTTGTAGAGGATCGTGTCGTGGTAGTAGATCCCGACGTTGTCCAGGTCCCGTAGGTCTTTGTAGAAGGCCAGGGCGTTCAGGATCTTGCTGGACATGGCGTGGCCGATGCCTTCGTCGTCGCCGCGCTCGGCGATGTTCTTGCCCTCTGGGTCGCCGAATAGCAGCTCGACCTGGACTCCGGCCAGCGCCTTCTCGCGGAGGGTCGGTACCCAGCGGTGGTTGAACTCGGGTAGGAACAGCCCGCCGTAGACCAGGACGCCGACCTGTCGGGTGGCCTTCTCTAGGAGCTGCTGCCAGAGGTCGGTCGGCACGGCTCCGCGGCGCGGGTAGATGTGGACGACTTCTGACTGGCTGACCTGCACCGCTCGCTGTGTCGGCAGGGCGTCTGGCCAGAGGTACGTCTCGCTCTCGTCCAGCAGTTCGGCGATGGAGTGGCGGTAGCGCGGGTATGGGTTCCGGCTCTGGGTGATCCACCGTTCGACTGTCTTCGGATCGACGCCGAGCTTGTCGGCGAGCGTGGCCGACGTCAGGCCCTTCTTGAGCATCCCGCTGCGTAGGCGGTCGTTCGGCATCTCGGCTCCTGCTCGTTGGACAAGGGACGACTTGCAGGGACGGCTAACCCTAGCAAGGACGTCCCTAGTCGTCCATGTCTCGTGGCGAACTCGTCACTACCGATCGACGCACCCTGATTCCACAAGAGCTGCCGTCCAGAGAGGACGCACTTGGCCCACCGATGCGGGCTCAGCTCACGAGATGAAGGAGTCAGTCATGGGACGTCTGCTGCTGGACACCTCGCGGGTGTCGTACGAGGTGTCGGTGAACCCGGTGCCGAAGCTGGACCAGAACGGTCAGCAAAAGTTCGACCGGGAGACGAAGAACCCGATGTGGACGGTGCACCTGTACGCGCTGTCGGAGGGCAGCGCGGAGGTCATCAACGTGACGGTGGTCAACCCGGTGATGCCGCCGGTGACCGTTCGTCAGCCGGTCGTTCCGGTGGACCTGGAGGCGCTGCCCTGGGTCAACGACCGGGACGGCAAGGTCCGTTCGGGTGTGGCGTTCCGGGCCTCGGCCCTGAACCCGCTGGACACCGCCGCCTAGCGGCGGGCGTGTCGATCGGCTCCACAGAAGCGAAGAGGTGGACACGGGGTCGCCGTTGATTGGCGTCGTCTGCGACCCCGCGTCCTGTCCCAACAAATCCGGTCCCTATCGAGGGAGGACTTGTCGTGTCCAAGTCTAGTTCGCGGTCCCCGTTCGGCTGGTCGAACCGTGGGGGCAACGCCGTCACTGTCATTGAAGCTCCGGTCGCCCGTTCTTATCGTCGTCGGGCCACCATCGCCTTCTGGGTCACCCTCGGCGTTGTCGGCCCTCCTGGCCGCCACGGTGGCCTCGCACTACATGCACCCCATCGTGGGTGCGCTGCTCGGTGGGTTCATCGGTGCCCTGCTCGGCGCGGTCGTGTTCGCGCTGATCGTGGCATGGCCGGTCCTGCGGGTGTTCTGGCACTGGCTGACCGAGATCGTGCTCGGCCTGGTCGCCGTCTACGGCTGGATCGGCGTGATGCAGTCCACCCCGCTGTGGGGGTCACTGCTCGTCGTCGCCCTGGTCGTCGGCCTCCCGGCCGCGATCGGCCCGGTCCGCCGCCGCATCATGGCGTGGATCTGGTGTCTGGTCGTGCGTCACCGGCTGCGGATGTGCTTCGCGGCGTTCATCGCCACCAACCGTGCCGGTTCGCTGCCGCTGATCCTGCCCGCCCGGCCGACCCCGGCCGGTGAACGGGTGTGGGTGTGGCTGCGGCCCGGCCTCTCGCTCCGCGACTTGGAGCAGGAGGGCCAAGTGCAGAAGCTCGCCGTGGCGTGCTGGGCGAACGAGGTCCGCGTCACGCGCGCCTCCCGCAAGTACGCGGCGCTGATCCGCGTGGACATCACCCGCCGCGAGCCGCTGGCGGGCAAGGTTCTGTCTCCGCTGCCGGACTACGTCCCCACCGACGTGCCGGCCAACGCTCCCACCTCACCGGGCATGCCGCCTGTCGGCCTGGACCTGCCCGACGTGCCGGACGAGCCGGTCACCGCACCGGCCGACACCCCCCGGCCGCGCAAGCCGCGCAACAACCCCACCACCACGAGCCCAAGCGACGGGTTCGACCCCTCCGACTACGCCTGACCGGGACGGCGCGGACCAAGCACCCCTGACGGGGCCGGGCGTCCGCGCCATCTCCCCATCCTCCCCACCCGCCTTTGACACGTACGTGTCAACCGACCCTCGGGAGCCCTCATGGACGCCACGAGCCCTCTGGGAATCCAGACCAGCGACCCGGCGGAGTCGGTGCCGGTCGCGTCGGTCCTGTCCATCTTCGATCCGGTGTTCCTCGGCATCGATGAGTTCGGGCAGGCCGTGTACCTGCCGATGATCTATCGGAACATCCTCATCGGCGGTGAGCCCGGTGCGGGCAAGTCGTCGCTGTTGAACACGATCGTCGGCCACGCGGCCCTGTGCCCGGATGTGCGGCTGTGCCTGCTCGATGGCAAGCAGGTCGAGCTGGGGCTGTGGGAGGACGCCTGCGACGTGTTCGTCGGCCCTGACCTCGCCCACGCGATCCGCACGCTGCGCCGGGTGCAGACGGTGATGGACAACCGGTACACGTTCCTCAAGGCCCGGCGTCGCCGGAAGATCGGCCCGAACGACCTGTTCGGTCAGATCCTCGTCGCCTGCGACGAGATCGCCTACTTCTCCGCCACCGCCGGGGACAAGAAGGACCAGGAGCTGTTCGCCGCGCTGCTGCGCGACATCGTCGCTCGTGGCCGCGCCGTCGGCATCATCGTCGCCGCCGCGACTCAGCGGCCTTCGTCGGACATCATCCCGACCTCTCTGCGGGACATCTTCGCCTGGCGCTTCGCCGGCCGCTGCACCACCGACGTCTCGTCGGACATCGTGCTCGGGCACGGCTGGGCCGCCCGCGGCTTCTCCTCCAACACCATCGACCCCAACAACCAGGGCGCCGGCTACCTCATCGCTGAGGGCGGCATCCCGGCCCTGGTCAAAGCCGCTTACATGACGGACGCCGACATCATCCGGGTCGCGGACTACGCGGCCTGGACCCGCCGGCAAAGCGGCCTCACCACTCCCGCCGAGCGGCACGCCACCACCGACATCAAGGCGGCGGCATGAACACCACCACCGCGACCCGGACCCGGGTCCTGGACCTGGTGCTCGTCGGCGACGGCGAGGACATCGCCGCACTCACCGCCATCGCCCGCCACGCGGGCGCGCTCGTCTTTCGCTCCGCACCCACCGCCGCCGGCCCGAACGGCGACCGGCAGCGGGTGTTCCTCCGGCTCCACCTGCACCACCGATAGAGGAACGGCCGACAGACCGGGATTCGCCCTAGGAAAGCTGCCCGATCTGCCGGCCACCAACCAACGCCCACGAAAGGACGTGGCCGCCATGAACCCTACCCAAGAACAGCCCAACCCCGGCGCGCTGGCCGACCTGACCCCGGCCGACATCCTGCGCTGCGCCGCCCGCTACATCGAACTGCACGGCTGGAACCAGGGCACCTACTACGCCCTCACCGACGACGACAACCCGTTCCCGCCTGCCTGCGTGTCCGCCGCGATCGGCATGGCCACTCACGGCCACCGCATGCCCGTCCCGCACGACTTCAAGACCCGAAGCGGTGCCCGCGACTACTCCCGCGCCCTCGACGCGCTGACCTGTTATCTGCTCGCTACCGCGCCGGACCCGGTGCGCATCTGCGATGACGACGACGTGCCGACCGGCGACCCGTTCGAGTGGAACGACCACTCCGGCCGCACCGCCGAGCAGGTCATCACGACCCTGCGTGCCGCTGCCGGCGACTACGACTGGACGCACGCCACCGAGGACGACCTCGAAACCTACGCCGATGCCTGCGTGTGGGCGGAAAAGCACCCCACCCGTGAGGGCTTCCTTGCCTGGCTCGGTGCCCGATGACGCCCCGCCTGCGCGCCCTGGTCACCGCGACCGCGATTAGCGCCGCCGCGACCGCCGGCTACCTCACCGCCCGTCACAGCCTGCGGTCTGAACTCGCCACCGTCCGGCACGCGGCCACCCACGACCCGCTGACCGGCATCTGCAACCGCGCCGGCCTCTCGGCCGCCGCCGAGACCCTGATCACCACCGCCCACACCGCCGGTCGCCCGGTCGCTGTCGTCCTGGTCGACCTCGTGGGCTTCAAGAAGGTCAACGACACCCACGGCCACGACGCCGGGGACCACATCCTCACCATCGTCGCCAACCGGCTGACCGGCATCGCCGGCGCGGCCGGGCTCGCCGCCCGCCTCGGCGGCGACGAATTCGCCCTCATCACCACCGGCCCCGCCAACCGGCGCGACGACGCCGACACCTGGCTGGCCGACTGGCTCACCCATATCCACACCCGGCTGACCACATCGGTCCACCACGACGGCCGCTACCTGGCCGTCGGCGCCACCCTCGGCGCGGTCCTGGCCAACCCCGGCCACCCCGCCGCCGTGTGGCTGCACCGCGCTGACCTCGCCATGTACACCGCCCGCGCCGGGCGACGGACGACCGCCGTCTTCACGGACACCACCGACACCCCCGCCGACCAGCGGGCGACCGATCGGCCCCGTGACCTGGCCCGTCCCACCAGTCCTCTCGCCGCCGCCCCGACCACCTGGAGGGCCGCATGACCACCGCCATCGATCTCACCAACGTGACACGTACGTGTCAATACACCATCTCCACGGCCGCGCTCATCACCGCGCTTGAGTCCGCCTGGACCGCGATCCGCGACCGGCACCCCGAGGTGCCCGCCGCCGTCCTCGTCGTCGGCTCCGGCTCCCCCACCAAGCCCAACCAGGGCATGAAGTGGGGCCACTTCGCCGCGCTGCGCTGGCAGGCCGGCGACAACCAACTCCCCGAAATCCTCATCTCCGGTGAGGGCCTGTCCCGCGAACCCGAGGCCGTCTTCACCACCCTGCTGCACGAAGCAACCCACGCCCTGGCCGACGCCCGGGACATCCAAGACACCTCCCGGCAGGGCCGCTGGCACAACAAGAAGTTCGCCACCCTCGCCGCCGAACTCGGCATGTCCACCACCAAGGACGACAAGCTCGGCTACTCCCCCTGCACCCTGACCGACCTCACCCGCGCCCGCTACCGCTCGGTCATCGCTGACCTGTCCGAGGCGCTGCGCTTCTACCGCCACCCCGAACCGACCGGGGAAGCCAAGACCCGCACGAACAACAACAACGGCGTCTCGTGCGAGTGCGAGTGCCCCCGCAAGCTGCGCATCTCCACCTCGGCCTTTGAGGAAGGCCCGATCGTCTGCGCCGTCTGCGCGGCGGCGTTCCTGCCCGAGGACATCGACCGCGACACCTACGAACACCCCGCCTTCGCCACCGGCACCCCCGCCGGCGACGACAACCAGGCCGACGACGACCAGGAGGACGACCCGATGGTCTTCTACGACCCCACCGGCGAGCGCTACGGCCTGCCGACCTACCCCTTCAAGCTCGCCCCGAACGGGCTGCTGACCCGCCGTCAGCTCCGCGCCCGCGAACTGCGCCCCGGCGGCCAAGACCCCGCCGCGCAGATCCTCTGGCGGCGCGGCAAGCGCGTCGCCTACCTCTACCGACTCGACCTCGCGGTGCCCAAGCGCACCGCTACCCCGGCGCAGCGCGCCGCCATCGACAAGGCGCTCACCGCCCGGCGTACCTGCCCCACCTGCGGCCAGGTCAAGCCCTACTACATCCCGCGCTCGCTTGGCGAGTGCTTCGACTGTGACCGCGAGGCGACCTCATGACCACGACTTCTCGACCCTCGCGCGGCTGGTCGTACCTCGGCCTGATCCTCGGCGGACTCGTGTCCGTCGCCGCCAACATCGCTCACTCGTTCATCGCCCCCGACGGGGCACCGGAGAACTGGAGCCCGGAACCCGGCGCGGTCGTCTCCTCGATCGTCTGGCCGCTGTTCCTGTTCATCGCCATCGAGATCCTTGCTCGCACGCCCTGGCCCACCGGCTGGGGCTGGAACGTGCTGCGCTGGGTCGGGCTGCCGCCCGTCGCCCTGGTCGCCGCGTTCGTGTCCTACCGGCACCTGTCCGGCCTGCTCGACCACTACAACGAGGAAACCCTCGTCGTCTGGTTCGGTCCCCTCGCCGTGGATGGCCTGATGCTCATGGCCACCGCTGCTCTACTCGCCACCGGAAAGCGCACCACCCGGCCCATCGATCCTGTCCCGGCACTGGTGCCGGCCACCCGCGCCGAGGCGTCGTCGTCTGACATCCCCGCCTCGCCGCTGGTCCGCCCGGCCGCCGCGACCCCGGCCACCCAACCCGCACCCGAACCGATCACCGCACCTGTCCCTGAACCCGTCAACCTGCCCACCTCTGGCGAGGACACCGAGACTCCGACGACGGTCGAGCCCATCCCGGACAACACCGAGAAGGACCCGACCCCGGCACCCGTCGCGGCTGCGGCTGTCAACACCGGCCCCGCGCCCGCGCTGCTGCCCAATGCCCGGATCGTCGCCAGCGCCCACGAGAAAGCCCACGGTGAGCCCATCACCGCCGGCCAGCTCGCCGTGCGACTGCGCATACCCACCGCCACGGCCGCCGACATCCTGACGGCCCTCAACAACCCGACCACCATCAACAACAAGACCCACAACGGCACCGCCGTCGGAGCCACCGCGTGACCTCCTCGACGCTGCCTCTCGCACCCGGGACCATTACGGTCCCGGGTACGGGAGCCTACGTCGAGTCAGCTCGCCGCAGCCTCATCTCGGTTGTCAGCGGGAATCGGCTCGACGCCGAACTTCTCGATCATGAAACGCCAGAACAGCGACACCGCTTCGGTACCTGGCCTCCAGATCCGATCGTCGTGGCCCGACGGGGCACAGTGCTCGATCAGAACCACGCGCTCGTCCGGGGCGCCGTAGTACGGCTGTGGCCGCACCCAGACCACTTCGATCGGCCCCTGCGACGGTATGGGCACCGGGGTGACGGCCAAGTCGTGCATCGACATGAAGCCAGCCAGCCGGGCGGTGCCTCCACAGCGCCGGATGCTGTCCACGATCTCAGCCATGTACGGCGAGTGGTGGGCGGTGTACCTGCCGATCTGCTCAGCGATCACGTCCCATGGCTTCGCCTGGAAGTAGTCCAAGGCTCGCGAGTTGATTCGCACCGGCGCAGCCTCTCACTTTGCGGAGGATCTGCGCGGCTGCGGGCGTCCTGCCTTCTCGGGGCGGCCTCATGAGCGCTACGTCAGGCACCTCTGTTCGGGAATCGGCAGATTACTGGCCGTGGGCTGCCCCGACCAGCACCCGTCCCGCCGATGACGGCTGGGTACGCGGCCACGACCCCCGCACCGTCGCCTCCGGCCGCGCCCGCGCCCAGGACCCCGACTACCCCGAATGGCTGGGCCACGTCCGGGCCGCCTCCGCGTGCAAGCACCCGATCCGGTTGGCCGGGCAGATCCACGTCAACGACGCCGACGGCAACCGCATCGCCACCGTCGACACCGAGGACATGCCCGACGGCGCGATCTACACCCCCTGTGGCAACCGCCGCGCCTCGGTGTGCCCGTCCTGCGCCGAGGTCTACCGCCGCGACACGTTCCACCTCATCAAGGCTGGCCTCCAGGGCGACCGGTGGGGGCTGCCGCCGCTGCACGAACACATCGCCATCTTCCTCACCGCCACCGCACCCTCGTTCGGGCCGGTGCACCACCGGGTCGTGAAGGTCCACGCCGCGGACTGCCGCAAGAAAGACGGCTGCACCTGCCGGCCCTCGCCCTGCCACCCGTTCGGCCGCACCTGCCCGCACGGTGTCGAGCTGCGCTGCGGGCAGCGACACAAGGCCGGCGACAGCCAGCTCGGGCAGCCGCTCTGCCTTGACTGCTACGACCACACCGGCCAGGTCATCTGGAACCACGAAGCACCCGAACTGTGGCGCCGCACCATCCAACAGGTCGACCGCGAGCTACGCCGCCTCGGCCGCACCCACGGCGTCGAGCTGCGCCGCCGCTACATCAAGGTCTACGAGTTCCAGGTACGCGGCGTCATCCACTACCACGCGCTGATCCGCCTCGACGGCCACAACCCCGACTGCCCCGGTGCGATCGTTCCACCCCCACGGGTCATCACCCGGGACATGTTCGAGGACGCGGCGCGGGCAGCCTTCGTCAAGACCTCCTACACCTCCGCCCCTCACCCCGCCAACGGCGGGCAGGGCTGGCACATCGCCTGGGGCGACAAGGGCCTGGACGTCAAGCACGTCAACGCCCCCGGCGGCGAGGTCAACCTCGCCCAGATCACCGGCTACATCGCCAAGTACGTCACCAAGAGCACCGAGGTAACCGGACTGAACCTACGCCGCGTCGACGACCTCTCCGTCCAAGTCCACGGCGACCCGGCGACGCACCTCGGCCGGCTCATCCGCGCCTGCTGGGACCTCGGCGAGCATCCCGACTACCACCGGCTGCGGCGCTGGGCGCACCAGTTCGGCTACGGCGGCCACATCACCACCAAGAGCCGCGCCTTCTCCGCCACCCTCGGCTTCATCCGCCTGCAACGCACCATCTGGCGGCGCACCGAGGGCCACCCCCACACCTGGGACGACGAACAGACCGAGCGCGTCATCTACGAACTCGGCTACCAGGCCACCGGCTGGATCACCACCGGCGACGCCCTGCTCGCCAACACCGCCGCCGCCCAAGCCCGCGCCCGACACCAAGCCGGCATCGACGCCCTAGCCGACGAGCTGGCGGCCCACCGCTCGACCGGCCGCCCCCTGGCCGCTTGACACGTACGTGTCAACACCTGCCCGGCCCGCCGGGAAGCCGTTCTTTGACAACTCCACAGGCATCAGTAATAACCTCCAGGCCGGATTGACCTCAGGTCAGGAAACACCTGGAGCCGCACACGGGGCAGTACGCCCTCTTGGCGTTCGAAGTCACCCCGACATCGCACTGCGCGCAGTGGCCGTCCTCCCACAAACCCTGGTCGGGTCCAAGGCCACCGTCGTAACGGTCACGGTCAGGCCAGGCGACCAGGGTCAGATCCGGACGGTCCGGCTGGTCCTCATCTTGGGTCGCAGTAGCCAGGACCAACGTCGTTCGTAGGCCGCTGCCGCTTCCCGCTTCCGTGTAGCTCGGCAAGACCCGCCGCAAGACATCAACCAGTTCATGAACCGGCAGCGCCACGAGCTGCCCGGCGAGACGTTCCCGGTCTTCGTCCGTGAGCATGCGACCGACCCTACGCGAGGACTTCTTCCCCTCGCCGCTGGCGCATGCACATCACGTGCCGCATCAACACCCACCATGCCCGCCGGTCCGGCGAGAGCCGCACCTACATCACCCCTACTCCCAGAGGAGGCACCACATGGATAGACAACGAGTCCAGATCGTTCCGAGGTGGCATTCCCCGGCCGAGGTCGCCGCGATCCTCGGCTACGGCTTGTCCAAGGTGAAGATGAAGATCGCCACCGGGGAACTGCGCTCGGTCAAGGACGGCAAGTACCGCCGCATCCTGCCGGAATGGATCGATGAATACATCCAAGCCCAGATCGACCGACAGGAGGCGGCCTGATGCCCGGCAAACGCGCCAACGGCGAAGGCTCCATCTTCCCGTACCGGAACGGGTTCGCCGCCTACGTCTGGGTCACCAAGCCGGACGGCAAACGCGCTCGCAAGTACGTCTACGGCAAGACCCGTGATCAGGTCCACGACAAGTGGGTGAGGCTGCACCAGCAAGCCAAGGCCGGCCCCGTTGCCACGAACGTCCCCACGGTGGCGAACTACATGACGTACTGGCTCGCCGAAATCGTGGAGCCGAACCTCGCCCCGCTGACCTACGCCACCTACGAAACCCTGAGTCGCCTCTACATCGTCCCCGGCCTCGGCGCCAAGCGACTCGACGGCCGGCTGTCCGTACGTGAGGTGCAGACCTGGCTCAACAAGGTCGCGAAGACGTGCCAGTGCTGCGCCCAGGGAAAGGACGAACGCCGACCACCGAAGAACCGGAAATGCTGCGCGGTTGGCCGGTGTTGCCACGACCTTCCCTCGGCTCGCACCGTCAAGGGAATCCGCGCTGTTCTCCGCTCGGCGCTCTCTCAGGCCGTGGTGGAGGAACTGGTCGTGAAGAACGTTGCTGCTCTCGTGAAGCTTCCGCCGATCCGTGCCCGCAAGGGCAAGTCGTGGAGCAGTGAGCAAGCCCGCGCGTTCCTGGAATCGTCCCGCGACGGCGACGACTACCTGTACGCCGCCTACGTCCTGGTCCTCGTGCTCGGCCTACGCAAGGGCGAAGTCCTCGGTCTCACCTGGGACCACATCGAGTGGGACGGCTGGGACAAGCCCTGCACCCCGCATGGCGAGGATTTCTGCGAGCACTGCCGCGACAACCACGACATCAGCCTCGTCATCGACAAGCAGCTCCAGCGGGTACGCGGCCGGCTCTTGCACCGGGCCACCAAGACCGAGGAGTCCGACGCGCCCCTCCCGCTGCCAGCCATCTGCGTCACCGCGCTGCGGCACCGCTGCCGGCAACAGGAGGCGGCCAGGGAGAAGGCCGGCGAGGCATGGCACGACACCGGCATGGTCTTCACGACCCGCTACGGGCTGCCCGTCGAGCCGCGGAACTTCAACCGGTCCTACGACAGCCGCATCGACCGGGCGGGCGTCCCGAAGATCACGGTCCACGACGCCCGACGCACCTGCGGTTCGCTGCTGGTCGACCTGGACGTGCATCCCCGGATCGCGATGGCGATCCTGAGACACGCGGACTTCTCGATCACGATGGAGATCTACAGCCAGGTCTCGTCCAAGGCCACGCGGGAGGCTCTGCGGAAGCTGGGCGAGAGCCTTGATCAATAGGCCGTTGCTGTACTTCGCTGCTGTACAAGATCAGAAAAGGCCACCTGGAAGATCCCAGATGGCCTTTGACCTGCGTCGGGACGGCCGGATTCGAACCGACGACCCCTTGACCCCCAGTCAAGTGCGCTACCAAGCTGCGCCACGTCCCGATGCCCCCGCGGGGTTCTCCCCGCGACAGCCGGTACAGCTTAGCGCACGATCATCCCGTCGTCCGCACTGACCCCTCCCGCCCCCGAGCCGCGTCGCCCACCCCACCATCCGTAGGGCGTCCTAGGAGGATAGGTAAGAGAACGGGAGCGGAAAATGCCGGATGGGAGCGGCGCTCCCATCCGGCATCAGGTCCGGCCAGGGGTCAGCCGTGCGCCTTACCGCGGCCGCCCGGGCCGAGCTTCTTGCGGGGGCGTACCGAGATCTCGATCGGACTGCCCTCGAAGCCGAACTCCTCACGCAGCTTGCGCTCGACGAAGCGCTGGTAGCCCGCGTCCAGCGGACCGGTGGTGAAGAGCACGAAGCGCGGCGGGGCCACGCCGGCCTGGGTGGCGAAGAGGATCTTCGGCGCCCGACCGCCGCGCACCGGGTGCGGGGTGGCCTGCACCAGGGCGGTCAGCCACGAGTTGAGCTGCGCCGTCGGCACCCGGGTCTCCCAGCTCGCCAGGGCCTTGCGCAGCGCCGGCGCGAGCTTGTCGACCGCCCGGCCGGTCCGCGCCGACAGGTTGAGCCGGATGGCCCACGGGATCCGGCGCAGCTCGCGCTCGATCTCCTTGTCCAGGTAGTACCGGCGGTCGGCGTCGACCAGGTCCCACTTGTTGAAGGCGATCACCAGCGCCCGGCCGGCCTCGGTCACCATGGACAGGATCCGCTGGTCCTGCTCGCTGATGACCTCGCTGGAGTCGAGCAGCACCACCGCGACCTCGGCGGCCTCGATCGCCGACGCGGTCCGCAGGCTGGCGTAGTACTCGGTGCCGCTGGCCTTGCCCACCCGCTTGCGCAGGCCCGCCGTGTCCACCAGCTGCCAGGTCTCCCCGCCGATCTCGACGAGGCTGTCCACCGGGTCCACCGTGGTGCCCGCCACCGAGTCCACGACCGCCCGCTCCTCGCCGGAGAAGCGGTTCAGCAGGCTGGACTTGCCGACGTTCGGCCGGCCGACGAGGGCCACCCGGCGCGGGCCGCGCGGGCGGTGCTCGACGATCTTCGGGGCCTCCGGCAGCGCGTCCATGATGGCGTCGAGCAGTTCGCCCGAGCCGCGGCCGTGCAGCGCCGACACCGCGTACGGCTCGCCGAGGCCGAGCGACCACAGCGAGGTCGCCTCCATCTCGATGGAGGTGTTGTCGGCCTTGTTCGCGACCAGGATCACCGGCTTGGCGCTGCGGCGCAGCATGCGTACCGCCGCCTCGTCCACATCGGTCGAGCCGACCATCGCGTCGACCACGAACAGCACCACGTCGGCCGTGGCGACCGCCGCCTCGGCCTGCGCCGCGATCGCTGCCGCCCGGTCCTTGGCGTCGGGCTCCCACCCGCCGGTGTCCACCACGGTGAACTGCCGGCCGGCCCACTGCGCGTCGTACGGGACGCGGTCCCGGGTCACGCCGGGGACGTCCTCGACGACCGCCTGCCGGCGGCCGATGATCCGGTTGACCAGGGTCGACTTGCCCACGTTGGGGCGGCCGACCACGGCCACGACCGGCTGCGGACCGGTCACTTCCTCGGTCTCGACGTCCGGTTCCCGCAGCTCCACCCAACCGTCGGCGTCGGTCATGCCACTCCCCGCTCGGTCAGCAGGTCACGCAGGCGCGCGACGACCTCGTCGATGCCCAACTCGGTCGTGTCCAGCACCACGGCGTCGGCGGCCTGGGTCAGCGGGTCGGCCTTGCGGGTCGAGTCGAGCCGGTCCCGCCGGGCCAGGTCGGCGGCGGTGGCCGCCACGTCGGTGGCGTCCTCGGCGCTGCGCCGGGCGGCCCGGGCCGCCTCCGAGGCGGTGAGGTAGACCTTCAGGTCGGCGTCCGGCGCCACCACGGACCCGATGTCGCGGCCCTCGACCACGATCCGGCCGGCGTGGGCGATCATCTCGCGCTGCCGGGTGACCAGGAGCGCGCGCACCGCCGGCACGGCGGCCACGGCGGAGACCGCCCCGGTCACCTCCGGGCCGCGGATCTCGGCGTCGACGGTCACGCCGTCGGCGGTCACGCCGTACCCCGTGGGGTCGGTGCCGATGCGCAGGTCCACCTCGCCGGCGACCTTGGCCACCGACTCGGCGTCGGTCAGGTCGACACCGGAGCGCAGCACGGCCCAGGTGATGGCCCGGTACATGGCGCCGGTGTCGAGGTAGCGAGCACCGAGGCCGACGGCGAGCCGCCGTGAGACGGTGGACTTACCCGAACCGGACGGCCCGTCCACAGCGACCACGCAGCGCCCGGCCCGTACGTTTTCCTCCACCGTTGTCCTCCTCAGCCCGTACCCCACGAAACGCCCACCGCGTCCCGCGAGCGGTTTCCACACGTCCTCAATCATGCCCGGCGGCGCGCGAGGTCGCCGCCGGCCGCCGGGCCGCCACGGAGCCTACCGGCAGCCGTACCCGCGAGCCGGCCGGTCAGTCACCCACGGCCTTGAACAGGGCGGCGACCTCCGCGTTGGTCAGCCGCCGGGTGCGCCCGGCGCGCAGGTCGCCCAGCCGGATCGGCCCGATGGCGGTACGCACCAGCCGGCTCACCGGGTGGCCCACCTCGGCGAGCAGCCGCCGGACGATGTGCTTGCGCCCCTCGTGCAGGCTCAGCTCCACCTGGGCGGTCCTGCCCAGGGTGTCCACCACCCGGAAGGCGTCGACCTTCGCCGGGCCGTCCTCCAGCTCCACGCCGGCCGTCAGCCGCTTGCCGAGGTTGCGCGGGACCGGCCCGGACACCTCGCAGAGGTAGGTCTTCTGCACCCCGTACGACGGGTGCATGAGCTTGTGCGCGAGGGTGCCGTCGTTGGTGAGCAGCAGCAGGCCCTCGCTGTCGGCGTCGAGCCGCCCGACGTGGTAGACCCGCTGCTCCACCCGGTTGCCGAGGAAGTCGGCGAGCGCCGTCCGCCCCTTCTCGTCGGCCATGGTGGAGACGACCCCGCGCGGCTTGTTCATGGCCAGGTAGACCAGGCGGGTGTCGGCGACGAGACGCTCGCCGTCGACGTGGATGACGGCGGTGGCCGGATCGACCTTGTCGCCGAGTTGGGCGACCCGCCCGTTGACGGTGACCCGGCGGCGGAAGATCAGGTCCTCGCAGGCGCGCCGGGAGCCCACGCCGGCGGCGGCCAGCACCTTCTGGAGGCGCTCGGCCCCCTCGAAGACGGGCGCGTCGGGGCGGGGGGTGCGGTCATCGCGTGGCATCGGCAAGCTCTTCTACGTCGTCGGGAAGGAACGGGGCCAGCGGCGGGAGGTCGTCGACGCTGTTCAGCCCGAGCTTCTCCAGGAACATCGTGGTGGTCCGGTAGAGGAACGCCCCGCTGTCCGGTTCGGCGCCGCACTCCTCCACCAGCCCGCGGGAGACCAGGGTACGGATCACCCCGTCGCAGTTGACACCCCGGATGGCGGAGATCCGCGACCGGGTCACCGGCTGCTTGTAGGCGACCACGGCCAGTGTCTCCAGCGCGGCCTGGGTCAGCCGCACGGACTGCCCGTCCAGCACGAACCGTTCGACGTAGGTCGCGTATTCCGGTCGGGTGTAGAGACGCCAGCCACCCGCGGCCCGGCGCAGCTCGAAGCCGTGCCCGGCGGCGGTGTAGCCCGCGGCGATCTCGTCCAGCATCGGCCCGATCCGCTCGGCGGGCTGCTCCAGGACCTGGGCGAGCGTCAGCTCGCTGACCGGCTCGTCGACCACCAGCAGGATCGCCTCCAGCGCCCCGCGCAGCTCCGCGTCGTCGAGTTCCGGCGCCGGCGCGGGTGCCGGCGCCGGCCGCCGCCGCCCGGCCGGCTGCTTCGTCGGTACGCCCGCAGCCGGGTCCTGTGCCGCGGTCTCCGCCGGCTCCGCGCCCTGTGCCGCCCTGTCGGTCCGCTCCGCGCCCTGTGCCGCCCTGTCAGTCCGCTCCGCGCCCTGCTCCGCCGCGTCGGTCCGCTCCGCGGCGTGTGCCGCCGTCTCGCCCTGCTCGGCGCCCTCCCCCGCGGCGTTCCCGAGGGTCTCCCCCGTGCCGTCGGCCGGCGAGGCGGGAATCTCGGAGGGATCCGGCGCCTCCGGGGGCAGGTCGCTGCCAGGACCACCCGAAGGCGACTCGGCCGGCGGGGTGGGGCGCTGCCAGGGTGGGATCCAGGCGGCGGCCTGTTCCGCCAGGGAGTCCCGGCGCTCCTCGCTGCTCATCCGGTCTGCTCCTCCGTCGTCGCCGTCCCGTTCCCGCCCGCCGCGCCCGCCCCGGCCTCGTGGGCCGGCGCCGCCGTACTCACGGCGCCCGGCGGGCCCGCTGGCGGTGTCTGGTCCGCCGGTTCGGCGGGGGTGCCGGCGTACTCGTCGATGTGCAGGTCCGGGCCGCCCTCGGCGGGGCCGGTCCAGCGTACGGTCAGCTCCTCCAGGGCCTGCTCCTGGACGAAGGCGACCAGGCCCTCCCGGTAGAGCTCCAGCAGCGCCAGGAACCGGGCCACCACCTCCAGGGTGGCGTCGCAGTCGGCGCAGAGCAACGAGAAGGTGGCGGTGCCGGCGCGGCGCAGCCGCTCGGTGATGATCGCCGCGTGCTCCCGGACGCTGACCCGGACCATGTGCACGTGGGCGATCGACACCTCCGGCACCGGCTTCGGCGTCATCGCCCTGATCGCCAGCTTCAGCAGCCGCTCCGGGCCGATGCCGAGCACCAGGTCCGGCAGGGCCTCGGCGTACCGGGGCTCCAGGGTGACCGCCCGGGGGTAGCGCCGGCCGCCGACCTCCTCCAGTGCGGCGATGTGCGCCGCCGCCTCCTTGTACGCCTTGTACTGCAGCAGCCGGGCGAAGAGCAGGTCCCGCGCCTCCAGCAGGGCGAGGTCCTCCTCGTCCTCGACCTCGGCGGCGGGCAGCAGCCGGGCGGCCTTGAGGTCGAGCAGGGTGGCGGCGATGAGCAGGAACTCGCTGGCCTCGTCCAGGTCCCACTGGTCGCCCATGGCCCGGATGTACGCGATGAACTCGTCGGTGACCCGGTGCAGCGCCACCTCGGTGACGTCGAGCTTGTGCTTGCCGATCAGCTGGAGCAGCAGGTCGAACGGGCCGGTGAAGTTCGCCAGCCGGACGGTGAAGCCGCTGCTCTCCGCCGCCTCGGGCGCGCCCCCGGGACCCGTCGGTACCTCGGCGGCCCGCACGGGCGGCTGCTCCGGCGTCGCGGGCGGATCGAGGGGTGGCGCGGTCACCGGAAGACCGTAGTCCACGCCCCGGACGCCTCGACGCGAAGGTGCACCCCGGCCTACCGCTCCGCCTGGGCGGCGATCACCTCGCGGGCGAGCTGGCGGTAGTTGCGGGCGCCGGACGAGGCCGGGTCGAGCGTGGTGATCGGGGCACCGGCGACGGTGGACTCGGGGAACTTGACGGTCTTGGTGATCACCGTCTGGTAGACCTTGTCGCCGAACGCCTCCACCACCCGCTGGAGCACCTGCCGGCAGTGGGTGGTGCGGCTGTCGTACATGGTGGCGAGGATGCCCTCGAGCTCCAGGTCGAAGTTGAGCCGCTCGCGCACCTTGTCGATGGTGTCCAGCAGCAGGGCGACACCGCGCAGGCTGAAGAACTCGCACTCCAGCGGGATGAGCACGCCGTGCGCGACCGTGAGCGCGTTGATCGCCAGCAGGCCCAGCGAGGGCTGGCAGTCGATCAGGATGTAGTCGTACTCCTTGCGGATCGACCGGAGCACCCGGGCCAGGGCCATCTCCCGGGCGACCTCGTTGACCAGCTGGATCTCGGCCGCGGAGAGGTCGATGTTGGCCGGCAGCAGGTGCAGCCCCGCCACGTCGGTCTTGATCAGGACGTCCTCGGCGGTGACGTCGTCCTGCATGAGGAGGTTGTAGACCGACAGGTCGAGGTTGTGCGGGTTGACCCCCAGCCCGACCGAGAGGGCGCCCTGCGGGTCGAAGTCGACCAGCAGCACCTTGCGGCCGTACTCGGCCAGCGCGGCGCCCAGGTTGATGGTCGTGGTGGTCTTGCCGACGCCGCCTTTCTGGTTGGCCATCGCGATGATCCGGGCCGGGCCGTGCCGGTCGGTCGGCATCGGCTCGGGAATCGGCTTACGCATCGTGTAGGCCGCCGGATCCGCCGGGCCGAGATCCGCCCCGAGCGTGGCCTGCTGCTCGCGGAGCTCCGACGTCCAGGTCTCGGCACGGTCACCGTTGCCAGCCATGTCCTCGTTGCCCCCTCCCGACGACCACCCGGCGTCGGAGCCGTCCGACGTCCTGCGCGGCGCCGCTGCGCACCCCGTCTGCCTCGCCCCAGGAGGTCCGCGCCGATGCCGACTGTACGCCACCGGCCAGCGGGCCGGTCGCACCCGCTCGGCGTGTCGCCGCCCCGCCGACCAGGCCACCCCCGGCGGACCGGCCGACCCTCACCGGCCGGACGGTCGACGGGGTCAGCCGCGGGCCCGGGGATGGGCGGTGGCGTACACCTCGCGCAGCCGCTCCACGGTGACCAGCGTGTAGACCTGGGTGGTGGTCACCGAGGCGTGGCCGAGCAGTTCCTGCACCACCCGTACGTCCGCGCCGCCGTCGAGCAGGTGGGTGGCGTAGGAGTGGCGCAGGGTGTGCGGGGAGACCGCCTGCGGCCCGTCCACCGGCAGGCCGGCCCGCTGGGCGGCGCGGCGCAGGATGGTCCAGGCCCCCTGCCGGGACAGCGCGCCGCCACGGGCGTTGAGGAACACCGCCGGGGTGCCCCGGCCGGCGGCGACCAGCCCTGGCCGGGCGCGCACCAGCCAGGCGCTCAGCGCCTCGACCGCGTACCCGCCGATGGGGACCAGCCGGGTGCGGCCGCCCTTGCCGCGCAGGACGACGGTGCCCTCGCCGACGTCGAGGTCGTCGACGGCCGCACCGACCGCCTCGGAGATCCGTGCCCCGGTGCCGTACAGGAACTCCAGCAGCGCCCGGTCGCGCAGCGCGAGCGGCGCGCCGTCGCCGGTGGCGGTCACGGCGCCGGCGGTCTCCAGCAGCCGGACCACGTCGTCCACCGGCAGCGCGCGGGGCAGCCGGCGCGGCGGGGTGGGCGGGCGGACGTCGCGGCTGGGGTCGGCGCCGGCCAGCCCCTCGCGCAGCGCGAAGCGGTGCAGCCCGCGCACCGCGCTGGCCGCTCGCGCCGCGGACGAGACCGCCAGCGGCGGGTGCGCGTCGTCGCCGGCCCGCAGCCGGGACAGGTGTTCCTCGACCTGGCCGGGGCCGACCGCCGCCAGGTCCGGCACCCCGGCCGCCGCCAGGGTGGCCAGGTATCGCTCCAGGTCCCGGCGGTACGACGAGAGCGTGTTCGCCGACAGTCCCCGTTCGACGGTGAGGTGGTCCAGGTAGCCGCGGACGGCACGGCGCAGGGCCGGCGCGGGCTCC